>JAQVTF010000123.1 GCA_028700185.1 Desulfobacteraceae bacterium
GTGGACCTATCGGACCCGCGGCTGGGGCCGGGCCTGGAAGCGCGCCAGCGCAACGGGAGAGCCCACGGCAAGCTCAATTTCCTTCGTGCCGACGGCACAACGTTCGAGGCCGACGTGGTTTCCATGATCTTCACCGACGCCGATGGCCGGAAAAAAAGCAGCATGACCGTTCGGGACCTCACCGAGCTGCGCCTGGCGCAAGCGGAACGCGACAGCTTGCAGACTCAACTCACTCAGGCCCAGCGCCTGGAGTCGGTGGGGCGTCTGGCCGGTGGCGTGGCTCACGACTTCAACAACCTGCTCTCGGTGATCCTCGGCTACGCCCAGATGATGCTCGCCGACTGTTCCGGCGACGATCCCCGCCGCCAGGGGCTTCAGGAAATCTATCACGCGGGGATCCGGGCCAAGGACTTGACCCGGCAACTGCTGGCCTTCAGTCGCAAGCAGGTGTTGGAAATGACCGTGGTGGATATCAACGTCGTCGTCACCGGCTTTCAGAAACTGCTGGGGCGCCTGCTTGGCGATGACGTCGAGTTGCACATGGTGTTGGCCCAGACGCCCCTCTCTGTCCGGGCGGACATCTCCCAGTTGGAGCAGGTCTTGATGAACCTGGCGATCAATGCCAGGGACGCCATGGCCGACGGAGGCGTGTTGACCATCGAGACGGCTTCGGTAACCCTGGATGCGGCTTACGCGAAAATAAAACCGGGGGTGACCCCCGGCAATTACGCCCTCATCGCCGTCAGCGACAACGGTTGCGGCATGGATCCCCGGACCCGGGAGTTGATTTTCGAACCGTTTTTTACCACCAAGACCAAAGAAAAGGGAACCGGGCTGGGGCTGGCAACGACTTACGGCATCGTCAAGCAGCACAGAGGAAATATCTGGGTGTACAGCGAACCGGGCATCGGGTCTACGTTCAAAATCTACCTGCCGCTGCTTCCTGATGCGGATTTAAGGCCGGCCGACGACCAATTCGATGTCCCGCGGGAAACGGTCGCTTCCGCCACCGTTCTGTTGGCGGAGGATGATCCGGCCGTGCGCCGACTGGCGGCACGAATCCTCTCCACCAAGGGCTATACGGTCATCGAGAGTGAAAACGTCGCCGATGCCTTGCAACGTGCCAAAGACTATGCCAAGCCCATCGACCTGGTGCTCACCGATGTCATCATGCCCGAGATGAAGGGCCCTGAGGTCTACGAGGCGATCCGGCGCCACCATCCGGAGGCCCGGGTGCTCTACATGTCCGGTTATACCGACGAGGTCATCGTCCACCAAGGGGTCCTCAAGGAAGGCGTGGCCTATATCCAGAAACCCTTTTCGGTTCAGACACTGCTGAACAAGGTGGCCTGCGTGTTGCGGTAGAAGCCCGCGGAGACGTGCTGCCCATGACCGGCAAGACCGCCCCACACGACTATCCGCATCTCCGGCTCAACGAGCCGGTGGAGGCCGTCAGCGGGCACTACACCCTCACCTACGAAATCCGGATCCGTAAAGATACGGTGTAGCGACGCATTTCTTTTGCGCCTTGATTCGTTGGAATAATGTTGTTAGGAATGCAGATCCCTTACTCATCTGCATGTTACGACAACCGTCAGGCGTTCCGACCTGGCCCCGGCAGCGGTTCTCTGGGGTTCGAAGGCGCGCTGCCGCGGCGGCGTTGGTTTTAATGGAGGCTCTGATGATCGAAAAGAAGATCGGCGGCATCGCCTTTTGCGCCGGCCAGTGGCCCCCCGCCGAGGATCTGCCCACCCTCGTCTTCATCCACGGCAGCGGCGGCTCCAGGGTTCTGTGGCATCCCCAGGTGGAAGGGTTGGCCGCCCGGGTCAACACCGTGGCGGTGGACCTGCCGGGGCACGGCGCCAGCGACGGCAAGGGCCGGGACCGAGTGGAAGACTACGCCAGCGACCTGGCGGCCTTCGTCCAGGCCGCGGCCTTGCCCCGACCGGTGCCCTGCGGTCTTTCCATCGGCGGGGCCATCGTCTTGCAGTTGATGTTGGACCGGGCCGAGTTGTTTCCGGCCGCCATCCTCTGCTGTACCGGCGCCCGGCTGCGGGTGCTGCCGACCATTCTGGAAACCATCGCCAGCGATTACGAAAAATTTATCGGCATGCTCGGAGACTTCGGCAGTGCGCCAGGCACCGACCCCACCCGCCTCGCCCCGATCCTCGACGCCACCCGGGCCTGTGCGCCGGCGGTGACCCTGGGAGACTTCACGGCCTGCGACCGGTTCGACGTGATGGCGCGTCTAAGCGAAATCTTCAGGCCCGTACTGGTGATATCGGGGGCCGAGGACCGGCTCACCCCTCCCAAATATGCGGATTATCTTGAAAAACAAATTTTTCAGGCTCAGCGGGCGCGCATCCCCGCCGCCGGCCACCTGCTGCCCCTGGAGCAACCCGAGGCGCTCAATGCGGCCATTGCCGATTTTTTCCGGGGGCTGGGGTGGATCAACGGATAACCGACCCTGAGGTTCAGCCTCAAAACCTAAAAGGGACATTCCCAATGCCCGGCCCATCCTATGGTTTGAAGGACAAGGTGGTCGTCGTCACCGGCGGCAGCCGCGGCATCGGACTGGAAATCGCCCGTCGCCTGTTGGCCGAGGAGGCGCGAGTGGTCATCTGCGGCCGCAAGGCGGAAGCCCTCGCCGCCGCGGCCGCCACCCTGGGTTCCCCGGATCGGCTTCTGACAGTTCCGGCCCACATCGCCAAGGAGGCGGACGTGGATCGTCTGTTTGCCGCCACCATGGATCGCTTCGCCCGCCTGGACGCGCTGATCAACAATGTGGGCATGAACATCGCCACCGGCGTCCTGGATGCCGATGCCGATCTCTGGCGCAAGATCATCGACAGCAACCTCACCGGCACCTACCTCTGTGCCCGGACCGCCGGCCGGATTCTGCGGGGACAGAAGGCGGGCAAAATCGTCTCCATCTCCTCCATCGCCGCCCGCCGGGCCGCGCCCCTGATGGGCATCTACGGCGTGGCCAAGGCCGGCATCGAGATGATGACCCGGGTGCTGGCCCAGGAGCTGGCGCCCTTCCATGTCCAGGTGAATGCCGTGGCCCCGGGAATGGTTCGCACCGGCTTCAGTCAACCCTTCTGGGAAAACACCGAAATTTACCGACGCGTCGTGGCCGGCATCCCTTTGGGCCGCATCGCCGAACCCTCGGATGTGGCCCACGCGGCACTGTTTCTCTGCTCATCTGGGGCCGATTTCATCACCGGCCAGACCCTCTGCGTGGATGGTGGCGCCAGCGCCGTCTGAAAGCCGGTGCGCGGTGGAGGGGCGACACCCGCTTCGGAGGCCATATGCCGTTTGAGAATCTCACCGAATTTTTGAAGCTTTCCTCGGCGCTGAACTACAATCTGTCGGCCGCCTCTGTGAACCGGTATAATGTGATGATGTTCATCATCGCCGGCAAGCGACTGGCCGAAGAGGACACCCGCGATCGGGAGCACAAGGCCATCGTGATGGAAGCCCTCTCCTACCTTTTTGCCGCCTACCGCGACCGCCGCCGCCGCCTGGGTCCCATGGCGGTGCTGCATCCGCTGCGTACCGCCGCCATCATGGCGCGCTCCCTGGAACGCCTCGACCTCATCGATCTGCTGGCGGTTCTGTTTCACGACGTACTGGAGGATATCGAGGCGGTCCACTACAGCGCCAGCGAGTGGAAAACCCTCGAGGGACGGATGTACGAACTGTTCGAACGGCTGGGCCCCGAGGACGAATGGCGCCTCAACGAACGCCTCCAGGCCTTGACCCGCTTTGCCTCCGAGTCCTACTACCAGTACATCGGTCGTCTCCTGGAACGCTCCCGGGTCATCCCGCGCCTCATCGAAATCAAGATGGCGGACCGCCTCGACAACACGCTGGATCTGCGCATCGAGCTGACGGACCCCTTTGAAAACCTCGACTTTTTCGAAGGCCTGTTCAACATCCTGTTTGTGGCGGAATCCGCCGGCGAGGAAATCCTTTCCTCGCCCCGCTCCACCGCCCTGATCAACGATTCCCGCCGCCTCTACCAACTGTTCAAGAACGCCGTTCTCCTGTCCATGATGCGTCACCAGAAACAGGGGTTCGACCAAAACAGCGCCCAGATCATCTTCGATGCCATCTGCGCGGCAAGCCTCAAGGAAGCCCAGCGCACCCTGATCCATGTGGCCGCCAGCCTCAAGCCCGAAGACGACCGCCGCGCCGAACTGCGGAATCTGGCCCTGGACGCCATGCAATACTGCTACGAGGGACGGATCAGCATGGCCACCCGGCCCGACCAGCGCCATATGCTCGACGGCCTGTTTTCCACTTATTTCGCCGCCGACGAACGCACGGTGCGCGCCCAACGGCTCGATGATCTCTTCAGCAACAAGCCCCTGATGATCCAAGCTTCCATCGCCTTCATCGTCATCTTCACCTCTTTTCGCAGCAATCCGGATTTCTACGTCCGCGGGATTTCCACCGCCGGCGTCCAGCCGGAGTGACTCTTTTCAGACGGCCCACCCGATTTTGACGATTCGCCAAACCACGCAAGCGGTGGTGTCGCCGGTTTGATCGAATCCCTGACACCGGCCCCTGCACTGTCACCTCGAGGAACGCTTTCTCTCCTGTCATCCCGAGGAGCGCTTTCCCCCCTGTCATCCCGAGGAGCGCTTTCCCCCCTGTCATCCCGAGGAGCAGCGCGACGAGGGATCTCCTCGAATCCGCCCCCACTTGCCGCCTTATTCCCAACTGCGGATTCCTCGCTGACGCTCGGAATGACAGCGGGAGGAGGTTGGCATCCGGTGGAGTCGGCGTCGCACTATTCGTGCTCGATGACATCGACTTTCAATTGTCATCCCACGGAACGCCTTTCTCCTCTGTAATCCCGAGGAGCGGAGCGACGAGGGATCTCTTCGACGCGCCACATTGCCTGAGTTGACCCCTCCAGGGCCGTGGTTATATTCGCATCACCTAAATTTAAAATGCGTTTTCGGCAGGTTACATTGATTCCAGGCTGCGGCGGGCGGCCCGCCAACCCTTAGTGACCGCCCGTGGAGCGAGGCCGATCCGATGGCCCGACGCGTTGTCGGACCGCGTGCCGGAGGCAAGAATCATCCGGACCGAAAACCGATCAAAGGAGAACCGATGCGTTTCGACAAATTCACCATCAAGTCCCAGGAACTGATTCGCGACGCCCAGTCGCTTACTTCCCGCTACGGCAACCCGCAGATCGAGCCCGAGCACCTGCTGGCCGCCATGCTGGAAGACAAACAAGGCATTGCCCGTTCCCTGCTGCGCAAGCTCGGCGCCTCTCCCGAGGCGGTGGCCAACGAGATCATCACCGCCATCGACCGTCTGCCCAAGGTCAGCGGCGGGATGGAACCTTACATTTCCCAGCGGACCAAACCGGTGCTGGAAGCAGCCTTCAGCGAAGCCGAAAAAATGAAGGACGAGTATGTCAGCATCGAGCATCTGCTGCTGGCCATCGCCGACGAGAAGGGCGGCATGGCCGCCGGCGTCCTGGCCCGTTCCGGGGTAACCCGAGAGGCCATATTGAAGTCGCTGCTGGAAATCCGCGGCACCCAGCGCATCACCGACCCCAATCCCGAGGACAAGTACCAGGCCCTGGAAAAATTCAGCCGCGATCTCACCGAGCTGGCCCGGCGGGACAAACTGGACCCGGTGATCGGCCGCGACGACGAGATCCGGCGCATCGTCCAGGTCCTCTCCCGGCGCACCAAGAACAACCCGGTGCTCATCGGCGAGCCCGGGGTGGGCAAAACCGCCATCGTCGAGGGACTGGCCCAGCGCATCGTGGCCGGCGACGTGCCCGAATCGCTGAAAAACCGCCGTCTGGTGGCCCTGGACATGGGGGCCCTCATCGCCGGGGCCAAGTACCGCGGCGAGTTCGAGGACCGGCTCAAGGCCGTGTTGAAGGAAGTGGAAGGGGCCGAAGGCGACATCATCATGTTCATCGACGAGCTGCACACCCTGGTGGGCGCCGGCAAGGCCGAAGGGGCCATGGATGCCGCCAACCTGCTCAAACCGGCTTTGGCCCGGGGCACCCTGCGCTGCGTGGGGGCCACCACCCTGGACGAGTACCGCAAGCACATCGAGAAGGATTCGGCCCTGGAGCGGCGTTTCCAGCCGGTGACGGTGCGCGAGCCCAGCGTGGAGGACACCATCTCGATCCTGCGCGGGCTAAAGGAAAAGTACGAGGTGCACCACGGGGTGCGCATCAAGGATTCGGCCATCGTGGCCGCCGCCACCCTCTCCGAGCGCTACATCACCGATCGGTTTCTGCCGGACAAGGCCATCGACCTCATCGACGAGTGTGCCTCCAAGCTGCGCATCGAGATCGACAGCCTGCCCACCGAGATCGACGAGATCCAGCGGCGCGTCACCCAGTTGGAGATCGAGCGGGAAGCCTTGAAAAAGGAGACGGACCCCGCGTCGGCCGAACGGCTGGAAAAACTGGAGGAAGAACTGGCCCAGCTTGGCGGTGAAGTCAACGCGATGAAGGCCCGCTGGCAGAACGAGAAGGAGACCATCGGCCAAATCCGGGCCATCAAGGAGCAGCTCGAGCAGCTTGGTCTGGAGGCCCAGAAGGCGGAACGGGAGGGAGATCTGGCCAAGGTGGCCGAGATCCGTTACGGCCAAGCCAACGAACTCAACCGCCAACTGGAGACGGCCAAAAACCGGCTCAAGGAAATGCAACAGGACAGCCAGATGCTCAAGGAGGAAGTGGACAGCGAGGATGTCGCCGAGGTGATCTCCCGCTGGACCGGCATCCCGGTGGCCAAGATGCTCGAGGGGGAGCGCGAAAAACTCGTGCACCTGGAAGAGCACCTCGGCCGGCGGGTGGTGGGCCAGGAGGAGGCCATCACCGCGGTGGCCAACGCCGTGCGCCGGGCCCGCTCCGGTCTCCAGGACCCCAACCGGCCCATCGGCTCGTTCATCTTCATGGGCCCCACCGGGGTGGGCAAGACCGAGCTGGCCAAGGCCCTGGCCGAGTTTCTCTTCGACACCGAGCAGGCCATGATCCGCATCGACATGAGCGAGTACATGGAAAAGCACGCCGTCTCGCGGCTCATCGGGGCCCCGCCGGGCTATGTCGGCTACGACGAGGGCGGCTACCTCACCGAGGCGGTGCGCCGGCGGCCCTACAGCGTGGTGCTCTTCGACGAAATTGAAAAGGCCCACCCGGACGTGTTCAACGTGCTGCTGCAGATCCTCGACGACGGCCGCATGACCGACGGTCACGGTCGCACGGTGGACTTCAAGAACACCATCGTCATTATGACCAGCAACGTGGGCAGCCAGTTCATCCAGGAACTGGGCGCCACCGACCGCGAGGGGATGATCCGGCGCGTCACCGAGGTGCTGCGGGCCACCTTCAAACCCGAGTTCCTCAACCGTATCGACGAGACCATCATCTTCCAGAACCTCACCGCCGACCAGATCGGGGCCATCGTGGACATTCAGATGCGGCGCCTCGACCGGCGCCTCGACGAACAGAGCCTGGAGCTGATCCTCTCCGAGGGAGCGCGCCGGTTCCTGGCCGAACGCGGCTACGACCCGGTCTACGGCGCCCGTCCCCTGCGCCGGGCCATCCAGCAACACATCGAAAACCCCCTGGCCCTGGCCCTGCTGGAGGGCCGGATCATGCCGGGCACCAAGATCTCCGCCGAGGTGGAGGGTGACCGGATCGTGTTTCGCGGTTGATTTTCGAAAAAGCGTCCTGGGAGCGGGTTTCATCCGCTCCCAGGACGATAAACAACGCCCTTCCAACACCCATTTTTCCCTGCACAATTAATACCGCCATCAACCGGATGGCCTTCCGCCATGTCGTTCCGATGAGCATGGATCACTGATCGGAGTCAGGAATGACAGAAGAGGGCCAGAGGTCTCGCGCGGGTGTCCGGCATCTTTCAGCGCCGTCACCCCGGGCTCCGACCCGGGGTCCATGTCGAACGGCTGAAGGTCTCCGGAAGGCTTTCAGGAATTCAACCTGCGCAAAGACCGCAAGGCGGCCTATTGGGAAGATCGCGATCACGCGACCATCATCGAGAAAGGCACCTCACGTGCGGGAGTCGTGCTGGACCGAATCGAGATGAACCGTGGGCTGACTTGGCGGCCCGCGCCAACTTCGGCTTCCCGATCGTGTCGACAATGCGTTGCAGGGCTTTTGCATCGAGCTGGTCCAGTTGCTGGAGGCGAAGGCCCTTTAAATAGTCCATCCCATCTGCGCCGGGCTGCAAGTGGATCAGGTCCAGCAATGCCTTTTCGGGGGTCGCCACAAAGGCACGTTGCCCGTCTGGCAGATCGGTCCGGCGGTAGGCGAAAAAAACGCCGGCCGAACGTGCTGGAATTGGAAATTTCCCAAAGAGGTTTCCCATCGTCCCGGGCGCCGCGTGGTCACGCTGGTGGTGACGGGCACATGTTCGGGGATCATGCCGTAGATGGCCAGGGCGGATTGGGCGCTGACAATGGCTGTTTTCGGCTTTTTTACGACGCAATCAACGATACGCTCACCGGCCGGAGCGGTTTGAGTCTGTTTGTCCGCTATCTTCGCAACATCCAGATTTTCCAGCAGATCGATACTTTCTTCGGCTCCATGCGTCGCAGCCGCAAGGGGCAGCCGATCACCGAGATTTTCAAACAGCTGCTGTGTTTTTTCGTCGACGGCACCAGCCGGCATCTGGTCTACTTCGACGCCCTGGCCAAGGACGCCGGCTATGCCGCCGCCACCG
>JAQVTF010000124.1 GCA_028700185.1 Desulfobacteraceae bacterium
CCCATGGCACATCCTGATTATCTTGAATTTTTGGATTTACAGCTTCTGCTCCTGTCATTCCGAAGAGGCCGATGTCCCCCTGTCATCCCGACGGAGCGCAGCGACGAGGGATCTCTTCTCACTTGTCACCGCTTCCCGCCGTATCCCCGATTGCAGATTCCTCGCTACGCTCGGAATGACATCGGGAAAGAGGTGCCCTTGCGAGCGCAGCGAAGAGAAATCTTTTACAAACATGCCACAACTTGCCGCCGCATTGCCAGCGGCAGATTCCCTCCCACTCGTGGCGGGGTGGCCACAACAAACGTTGCCGCCACCTATGGGTGTCACCGGGCTGATCAAACCGGTGACGATGGCTTTTTGAGTTTCCGGATTGTCCTCCGCCATCTCGTTCCGATGAACATGGATTCCTGATCGGAGATCCTCCAGCGTCCCTCACCCCGGGCGCCGACCCGGGGACCATTTCAAAAAACTGTAGATCTCCAGAGGGTTGCCGGGTAATCGGGATGCCGCCACAAAAGTGACATTAAAAAAACAGGCTGCATGGGTTGCCCTTTATCGAATTACAAATTTGTACTATTATTTTGGCGAAAATTACATTAATGAATTGGGCGACACCGACCAGGGAGCATCCTTGTCAGGCATCAACAGCTTGATAATATTAAATAATCCAAGCAAGCCGAACTGATGGCACAGCCCTTGCTGTGATTCTTATCGAAGCCCAAACCGAAAGCAGGAGACATGAGCCCGAAAAACGCCCCCACCCACAATCCGGAAGCCGGCGCCACCGCTCAACTCATGGCGGAACGCGAAGCCCTCACGGATCGCTTTCTGCGGGGTGAGGCCGCCGACTTCTTGCAGGCGCACACCGCCTTGCTGGACGACTATTTCCGCCACCGCTTCGAAGCCAGCCGGGTGGGGCTGAACCCGGTGCGTGATCCCTATGCCATCGTGGCCCTGGGCGGCTACGGTCGCGGGGAACAGTGCGTCCACAGCGACGTGGACCTGATGCTGCTCTTCGAAGCCAAGGTCCCCGGGGAAGCCGAAGGTCTGATCCGGGAGGTGGTCTATCCTCTGTGGGACGCCGGGATGGAAGTGGGCCACGCCACCCGCAGTCTCAAGGAATGCCTCCGCCTGGCCCGCCAGGACTATGAAGTGCTCACCTCGCTGCTGGACGCGCGCTTCGTCTGCGGCCAGAGCCGCCTGTACTCGATACTCACCGAACGGCTGCGCCAGAGCGTCATTCATCCTAAAAAAGCGGAAATCATCCGCTGGCTGGTGGCCACCAACCAGGCCCGGCACCGGCGTTTCGGCGATTCGTCCTATCTGCTGGAGCCGAATCTGAAGGAGGGTCAGGGGGGTCTGCGCGACTACCACACCATGCGCTGGATTGCCCGAATCCAATCCAACCTGCATCGACGTCGGGATTTGGAATACGCCGGATATCTCACCACGGACGAATACACCGCTTTCGACGAGGCCCTGGGGTTTGTTTGGGACGTGCGCAACCGTCTGCACCACGCCTCGGGCCGCAAGAACGACCAGCTCCATTTCGACCAGCAGGTGAAAATCGCCCGGGCCATGCACTACCGTGCCGCCGAAGGCCAGCAGCCGGTGGAACGGTTTCTGGGGCAACTCCACGGCCACATGGAATTCATCAAGGAGAAACACCTGATGTTTCTCTACGATCAAGGCTACGGCCTGCGCCGCCGGCGCCCCCGCCGTGGGATCGAGACGGCTTCGGCCGGCGTTGAAGTCATCAACGACCGGTTGGCCTTTGGCGCACCTGAGCAGATCCTGGTCCAGCCCGGCCTGCTGTTGCGCATTTTCGAGGAAGCCTCCCGGCTCCACCTGCCGCTGGCCACCGAAACCAAGCGCCTGGTGCATGAATTTTTGCATCTGGTGGATGAACGGACACTCTGTGAGCCGGAAAACCGGCACGTCTTCGAACAGATCCTGCTGCGACCGGCGCCGACGTTCAACGTGCTGTCCGAGATGCGGCGCACCGGCCTGCTGTTCCGGCTGATTCCCGAGCTGGGAACCATCCGCGACCGGATTCAGTACGACGCCTACCACCTGTTCCCGGTGGACCGCCATTCGCTGCGGGTGGTGCGCACCATCAAGGGCTTCGGCACCCCGTCGGACATCTCCGGCGATCCGCTCTGCGGCAACCTTTACAAGATGCTGCGCCAACGCAAGCCGCTGCTCTGGGCCGCCCTGCTCCACGACATCGGCAAGGGCACCCCCGGCGGAGACCACGCCGCCAAAGGGGCGGTGATGGCACGGCAGATTCTGGAGCGTCTCGGCTACCGGAAAAAAGAGATCGAGATGGTCGCTTTTCTCGTGGCCGAACACCTCATGCTCATCAAGGCCGCCACGCGCCGGGACATCAACGACGAGGAGACCGCCATCGCCTGCGCCCGGCGCATCCAGGACCCCGTGCGCCTTCGGATGCTCTATCTGCTCACCGTGGCCGATTCGCTGTCCACCGGGCCCAAGGCCTGGAACGAATGGACTGCCTCCTTGCTACGCGAACTCTTTTTCAAGGTGCTCAACATCCTGGAGGGGGCCGAACTGGCCACCGAAAAAGCGGTGAGTCTGGTGGAAGCCAAGCGCCAACGATTGATGGACCACGCCGCGAGCCCTGCCGTGGGCAACGATATCCGCCAACTGGTCCGGTTCATGTCGCCGCGCTACCTGCTCTATGTGCCGGTGGAAGACATCCGGGCCCACGTGGCCCTGTACAGCCGCCTGAAAGATGCCGATTTCGCCTGGAACGTCTCACAACCCAACGGCACCGCCACACGGACGGTAACCATCTGCGCCAAGGACCGCCCGGGGCTGTTTTCCAAGATCGCCGGCATCTTCACCCTGAACGGGATGAACATCCTCGGTTGCCAGGTCTACACCTGGCGCAACAACCTGGCCCTGGACATCTTCGAAGTAACGCCACCGCCCGACCGGATCTTCGAGGATGAACGATGGCAACGCGCCGAAAGCCAACTGCGAGAATCCCTGGCCGGCCGCTTCGACCTGGCGACGGCGCTGGAAGAAAAAATCGCCTGCCTGCCACCGATCCAGCCCGCGGTGGACCGTCGACCGCCCCGGGTGGTGGTGAACAACAACGCATCGAGTTTTTTCACCATCATCGAAGTCTTCGCCCACGACTTCCCCGGCCTGCTTTACCGGGTCACCGACGCCCTGCTGCGCTGCCATCTGGACATCTGGGTGGCCCGGGTCGCCACCAACGTCGATCAGGTGGTGGACGTGTTTTACGTCCGGGATTTCGACGGCCAGAAGGTGGATCGTCCCGACCAGGTGGCCGCCGTCGAAGAGACGCTCATGACAGTGCTACGTCAGGGCCCCGAAGCCCCGATTCCTGATCCCGACATCTCTGAAAAAGGAGAACCGTCCGCATGAAGACAAGCGCTGGAACCGCCGTTTTCGGCACCGTGTTGCTCACCGCCGGCACCGCTCTGGCCAGCGAACCGACCATCGACAGCGGTGACACCGCTTGGATGATCGTCTCCACCGCCCTGGTAATGATGATGACCCCCGCCGGTTTGGCCCTGTTTTACGGGGGCTTGTCGCGCTACAAGAACCTGCTCAACACCATTGCCATGACCATGGCGGCCTACTGCCTCGCCAGCGTGATCTGGGTCGTCTGGGGTTACAGCTTGGCCTTCGGGCCGGACCGGGCCGGGATCATCGGCGGTCTGGGGAACTGGATGCTCTCGGACATCGGGCCCGCCTCGGTCACCGGCACCATTCCCGCCTTCATCTTCGTCCTGTTTCAGATGACCTTCGCCGGCATCACCGTGGCCCTGGTCCTCGGCTCGGTGGTGGACCGGATGAAGTTTTCCGCCTGGCTGGTCTTCACCCTCCTCTGGGTCACCGTGGTCTACTGCCCCATCGCCCACTGGGTCTGGGGCGGCGGCTGGATGGCCGAGATGGGGGCCCTGGATTTTGCCGGCGGCAACGTGGTGCACATCAACGCCGGCGTGGCGGGGTTGGTCCTCTGCCTGGTGTTGGGAAAACGCATCGGCTACGGCAAGGAGGCGATGTTCCCCTCCTCCATCGCCCTCACCGCCCTGGGCGCGGCCCTGCTGTGGTTCGGCTGGTTCGGGTTCAACGCCGGCAGCCAGCTTGCCGCCGACGGCCTGGCGGCATCGGCCTTCTTGGTCACCAACACCTCGGCGGCCGTCGCCGGCCTGGGCTGGATGGGCGCCGAATGGATCGCCACCCGAAAACCCACCGTCCTCGGCCTGGCCTCGGGCATTGTCGCCGGGCTGGTGTCCATCACGCCGGCGGCCGGTTTCGTCAACCTCGGCGGCGCCCTGATCATCGGCCTGGTGGCGGGGGTGTTCGGCTTCTACTCGGTATCGGTCCTCAAACACCGGCTCGGTTACGACGACTCGCTGGACGCCTTCGGCGTTCACGGCATGTGCGGCCTCTGGGGCGCCCTGGCCACGGGGCTCCTGGCGGACCCGGCCATCAACGCCAACGCCGCGGGCCTGTTTTACGGCAACCCCAAACAGTTATGGATCCAGGTCGTTTCCATCCTCGGCACCGTGGCGTATACTGCCGTGGCCACCTTGGTGGTGGTTGCCGTCACGCGAACCGTCACCGGGGGGCTGCGGGTGGATGCGGAGAGCGAAGTCGCCGGTCTGGACAATGCCGTTCACGGAGAGCGGGCTTTCGAGATTCAATAGCCTTAGCGGCCATCATTCAGCGAGGAGTGATTCAAATGAGCATGAAAAAGATCGAAGCGATTATCAAGCCTTTCAAACTCGACGACGTCAAGGAAGCCCTCAACGACATCGGGGTCCAGGGAATGACCATCTCGGAAGTCAAGGGCTACGGCCGCCAGAAGGGCCACAAGGAAATCTACCGCGGTGCCGAGTACGTGGTGGACTTCATTCCCAAGATCAAGCTGGAAATCGTCGTGCCCACGGCCTTGGCCGATCAGGTGGTGGACACGATCCAGAAGGCGGCCAACACCGGCAAGCTCGGCGACGGCAAGATCTTCGTGATGCCCGTGGCCGAGGCCATTCGGGTGCGTACCGGAGAGCGTGGCACCGACGCGATCTAGCCGAGAAGCAACCAGATCAGACCGATTAACCGCATTCAACCCCAACACCAAGGAGACAAAGGCATGACACCCGCGGAAGTTCTCAAGATGGCAAAGGAAAAAGACGTCAAGGTCGTCGATATCCGCTTCATGGATTTTCCCGGCATGTGGCAGCACTTCAGCGTTCCGATCAAGGAGCTGGACGAAGGCAGCTTCGAGGACGGCTTCGGCTTCGACGGATCGAGCATGCGCGGGTGGCAGCCCATCAACGCCAGCGACATGCTGGTGATCCCCGATGCCGTCACCGCCAAGATCGATCCCTACTTCGAGGTGCCCACCCTGGTGATGATCGGCAACATCGCCGATCCCATCACCCGCGAGGCCTACTCCCGGGACCCCCGGCACATCGCCAGAAAGGCCGAGGCCTACCTGAAGCGCACCGGCATCGGGGATACGGCCTACATCGGTCCGGAAGCGGAATTTTTCATCTTCGACAACATCCAGTACGAATCCGGCCGCAACCTGGCCTTCTACGAAATCGATTCGGTGGAGGCGAGCTGGAACAGCGGCCGCGCCGAAGGCCCGAACCTCGGCTACAAGTCGCGTCCCAAGGAAGCCTATTTCCCGGTGCCCCCCACCGACAAGTTCCAGGACCTGCGCACCGAGATGATGATGGTCCTCCAAGGGCTGGGCATCGACGTCGAGTGCCAGCACCACGAGGTGGCCACCGCCGGCCAGGCGGAAATCGACATGCGCTTCAAGCCCCTGGTCCAGATGGCCGACCAGCTCATGTGGTTCAAGTACGTGCTGAAGAATACGGCCTACCGCGCCGGGCACACCGTCACCTTCATGCCCAAGCCGCTCTTCGAGGACAACGGCTCCGGGATGCACATCCACATCAGCATCTGGAGAGGGGACGAGCCCCTGTTTGCCGGCGACAAGTACGCCGGTGTCAGTCAGGAGGCCCTCTGGGCCATCGGTGGCATTCTGGCCCACTGCAAGGCGGTGTGCGCCTTCACCAACCCCACCACCAACTCCTACAAGCGGCTGGTGCCCGGTTTCGAGGCGCCGGTGAACCTGGCCTACTCCAGTCGCAACCGGTCGGCGGCCATCCGCATTCCCATGTATTCCTCCTCGCCCAAGGCCAAGCGCATCGAATTCCGTACCCCGGATCCGTCCTGCAACGGCTACCTGGCTTTCTCGGCGATCCTGATGGCGGTGCTCGACGGCATCGAAAACAAGATCGACCCGGGCGATCCGCTGGACAAGAATATCTACGATCTGCCCCCCGAGGAGTTGGCCACCATTCCGTCTGCTCCCGGATCCCTGGACGAAGCATTGGCGGCACTGAAGGAAGACCATGCCTTCCTGCTCAAGGGCGACGTGTTCACCAAGGACGTCATCGACACCTGGATCGCCTACAAGACGGCCCACGAGGTCAATCCGGTGCGCCTGCGGCCGCATCCCCATGAATTCTACCTGTATTACGATATTTAGAGGCAACGCGGGCGATTGAAATAATCGTTGACATCCTTTCGGCGCCGGTGTTATCGGGTCGGTGAAGATGCAATCAAACGGGATGAGTACGATGCAAAAATTTTTCCAGGGCGGTTTTTCCGGATATCGGGGCTATTATTTTTACGCCTACCGGACCGGTCCGCCCCGGGTGCGCTGAAGCAGACCACTTCAACCACAGAAGGCCGTGGGCGGATCGGAAGCCGCCCGCGGCCTTTTCGGTTTCATGCCGGGCCGCGGGCGGAAGAACAGATTCCACCGCGGCCTTCGCGTTTCGGCCGTCGGCCCTGCCGGCGCCGATGAAAGGATTCCGCCATGAAACCGACCTTCGATCTGCGCATCAAGGATTACCGGCCGTTGCTGCCTCCCGACCAACTCAAGGACATGCTGCCGGCCAGCCCCGCGGCCTACGAGACCGTTCTGGACGGCAGGCAGGCCCTCGGTCGCATCCTGGATGGCAGTGACCGCCGCCTGATGGTCATTTGCGGCCCCTGCTCGATCCACGATGAAAAGGCGGCCCTGGAGTACGCCGAGCGCTTGGCGGCGCTGAGCCGGGAGTTGCAGGAAACCCTGATGGTGGTGATGCGGGTCTACTTCGAAAAGCCGCGCACCTCCGTGGGCTGGAAGGGGCTGATCAACGATCCACGCATGGACGGCACCTGTGACATCGAGGAAGGGCTGTACCGCGCGCGCCGGATCCTGATCGCCATCAACGAAATGGGGTTGCCCACGGCCACCGAGATGCTCGACCCCATCACGCCCCAGTACGTGGACGGGCTGGTGAGCTGGGCCGCCATCGGCGCCCGCACCACCGAAAGCCAGACCCACCGGGAAATGGCCAGCGGCCTGTCCATGCCGGTGGGCTTCAAGAACGGCACCGACGGCAACCTGGCCGTGGCCATCAACGCCATGCTGGCGGCCCGGGCTTCCCAGAGCTTCGTGGGCATCGATCGCCAGGGGCATACCTGTGTCGTCACCACCACCGGCAATCCCCGGGGACATCTGGTGATGCGCGGCGGCCGACAGCCCAACTACGACAGCACCAGCATCGAGGCGGCCCGCATGCAGTTGGTGGCCAACGGACTGCCCGAGGCCATCGTGGTGGACTGCTCCCACGCCAACAGCCTGAAGAAGCACCAGGGCCAGCCCATCGTCTGGCGCAACGTCATCGAACAACGCCTGCGGGGCAACGACAGCATCGTCGGGCTGATGCTGGAGAGCAACCTATTCGAAGGCAGCCAGAAATTCACCGGCGACCCCGGCACGCTGCGTTACGGGGTGTCCCTCACCGACGAGTGCATTTCCTGGGAAACCACCGAACAGTTGCTGCGCTGGGCCGATCAGCGGCTACGCGCCGCCGATGGAACGGCCATCCCATGAAAACCGTTGATATCAAAGGCCGCAGCGGCCGTTCGACCATCTATGTCGGCGCCCGGCTGGAAAACATTCCGGCGGCCCTGCCGCTGGATCGTACCGTCATCCTCACCGACCCCGTGGTGCGAAAAGCCCTCGGCGAACGCTTCCCCCCCTGCCCGGTGGTGGAAATCGGCACCGGCGAGGAGGCCAAAACCCTCGACACCCTGGCGGCGGTCTACCGACGGTTCATCGAGCTGGGCCTGGACCGCGACAGCTTCGTGCTGGCCATCGGCGGCGGAGTGGTCTGCGACTTGGCCGGCTTTGCCGCCGCCACCTATCTGCGGGGGGTGCGTTTCGGGTTCGCCCCCACCACCCTGCTGGCCCAAGTGGACGCCTCGGTGGGCGGCAAGAACGGCGTCAACATCGACGGTTACAAGAACATGGTGGGGCTTTTCGCCCAGCCCGAGGCGGTCTGGTGCGATCCCACCGTGCTGGTGAGCCTCCCCGCCCGGGAAATCGCCTGCGGCATGGCCGAAATCATCAAGCATGGCGCCATCGCCGACCTGGATCTCATCGAGGGGCTCGAAGCCGAATGCGAGAGGGCCATGGCCCTGGATCCCGGAGTGATCACCGAGCTGGTGGAGCGCTCCGTGCGCATCAAGGCTGCCGTGGTGGCCCGAGACGAGAGGGAAAGCGGCGAGCGCCGGCAACTCAATTTCGGCCATACCTTCGGCCATGCCGTGGAGAAGGTCACCGGCGCTCCCCACGGC
>JAQVTF010000017.1:0-30740 GCA_028700185.1 Desulfobacteraceae bacterium
ATGTGGTGGTCGCGGGCCAGGAAGTAGGCAGTGGCCAGCCCGTGAAGTCCGCCGCCGATGATCACGGCATCGTAGCTGGATTTGAAGGGCCGCGTGGCCCATCGCCGTTTGCGCAGGCCGAGCATGGGGCCTCCCGAAGGAATTTTTTTGTGATTGCCGTTTATTCAGTATGAGATCATCTATTTCATATGAAATAAAAACAGTCAAGTTGAATTTTGCAGTAGAACGGCGCAAAAAATTACCCGAGATTTTTATCCGTGACGAGAAGAGGCGTAAGGCGTGGTCCGAACAAATTAATTTTAACAGTTTTAACAAATAGTTAAAGGAATTATAGAACCTTGTTTGGGCTTGCTTTCCGGCCCGGGATTTGATAGCTACACAATTGATTCAAGATATCAGGGATGCCGGATGCAAAAAGGGCCTTCTCCGTGCCTGTTGGGGGCTGCCCGTCGTTTGGATAAGAAAAATATATCCGTGATCAAGGGAACTTAAAGGATATCCCAACGGCGGCTGATCGGTGTGATACGAAATGGGATCAAATGAAATTAAAATTTCATTTTTTAACCCTGACGCTCGAAAAAAGGATGGAAGATGGAGATGGTTAAAAGCGGTTTGCAGCCGGTGTTGGACCGAATCTCGGCATTTCGGGCCGAGTTGACGCCCAAGAGCCGCATCCTCGCAGGGTATGTCACCGAGAACCCGCGCCAGGTGATGTTCATGACGGTGGCCGAACTGGCCAAGGCCTGTGGTGTCAGTGAGGCGACGGTGGTGCGGTTCGTGGGGCAGTTGGGCTATAGCGGCTATGCCGAGTTCAAGCAGTCCTTGAGGGATTTCGTCAACACCGACCTGACCCTGCTGGACCGCATGGAGATGACCGTGGCCCTGGAGCCCCGGGCCAAGCGTTTTCAGCGCGTGGTTTACGAGGAGATGGACAACCTGCGCCAGCTCTTCGAGCACACCGAAATGGAGGATGTGGACCGGGTCGTTTCTCTGCTACAGACCAGCGCCC
This sequence comes from Desulfobacteraceae bacterium, assembly GCA_028700185.1. Taxonomy (GTDB): domain Bacteria; phylum Desulfobacterota; class Desulfobacteria; order Desulfobacterales; family UBA2174; genus UBA2174. Next base: position 1,010 of record JAQVTF010000017.1, read on the forward strand.
AGGTCTACGTCATCGGATCGCGGCTCTCGTACAGCACCGCCTACTACCTGGGCTGGTCGTTGACCAAGATCCGCGGCGGGATCCGGATTCTCAAAGGCAGCGACAGAACCACCATCGACTGGCTGACCATCGCGCCGGCGGATCTCCTGGTGATCATTGTCGCCCAGTCCCGCTATCCCAATGAGTTGATTCGTCTCGGCAACCTGACCAAACGGATGGGCCAACAGCTCGTGGTCATCACGGACTCCACTGCCTGCCCACTGCTGCACTGCGCCGACGAGCGCCTGGTGGCCCCCTCGGCCCATATCCCCCTCATCGGCAGTCCCACGACCCTTTCGTGCCTGGTCAACTATCTGATTCTGGAGCTGGCCAGCCGTTACGGGCCCGATCTCAAACAACACCAGGAGAAACTCGAACAGTCCTACTGGGAAAACGACGTGCTTTTCAACATGAAACGGCTGCCCGAAGGCCATTCCAATCCCTGTGGATAGAACTGGACGTCCTGCGATGATCACTTTCAAGGTCCAAGCGGGCGAAGTCCTCAGCGACGGCGCCGGCGGCAATCTCCACGGCATCCGGATGGACTGCGGCGGGCGGGGAATCTGCGGCAAATGCCGGATTATCGGCACCCCTCCCGCACATCTGGCCCCGCCCACCGAAGCGGAAAAAGCTCATTTGACCGCCGCTGAGCTGGCAGACGGACACCGACTGGCCTGTCAGACCCACTTTGTGGGGCCGGCCGAGGTCACGGTGCCCGACGCCTCCCTCGATCCGGCGGCGGCCCTGGGCAAGGACCGTCTCCCGCCGGTCATGACCCCCCATCCTAGGGTGGTGCGCTGTCTTCTCCACCGGGCCTCTTTTCCCCAGATCCTGGAAGGCAAGGCCACCGGTCTGTTGGAGTGGGTGGCGAAACGGGCGTCCGACACCGGAACCCCAGGGGTTCGATTCCGGCATTTGGCGCTGGCCAAGCAGTTGAGCCGGCCCGGTGTGGCCGAGCAGGACCTGACCCTTGTGGTGCACCGCCACCGGGGTGTCAGCACCGTTTGGCCGGGACATCGGCCCCGGAGTCTGGGCCTGGCCATTGACGTGGGGACCACCACCCTGGCGGTTTACCTCTGCGAGCTCACCACCGGGCGCACGGTGGCGAGCCTCGCGGGTCTCAACCCCCAGCGGGGTATCGGGGAAGATGTCATCAGTCGCATCGCCCACTGTGATCGGCATTCGAAGGGCCTCGAAACCCTGCAAGGGCTGGTGCGCGATGGGCTCAACCGGCTCATGAACGTCTGCCTGACACGCGCCGAGGTGTCGGCCGAAGACGTCGATGCCGTCACGGTGGCGGCCAATCCCACCATGGGCCACCTGCTTGTCGGGTTGCATCCCCACGCCATCGGGGTATCGCCCTATTTGCCGGCCACGCGCCGTTTTTTTCCCCTGGTCGCCGCCGACCTCGGCTTGGATCTCAGTCCGAACACGCCGGTGGAAATGTTTCCCCTTGTTTCCGGTTTTGTGGGCGGTGACACCGTGGCGGCCGTCCTCGCCGATGACACGCATCGGTGCGATGGGGCGACATTGCTGGTGGATATCGGCACCAACGGGGAAATCGTTCTCGGCAACGGGGGCGGCCTGTGGGCCACGAGCTGCGCCACCGGACCGGCTCTGGAGGGCGCCCGGATTTCCTGCGGCATGCGTGCCGTACCCGGGGCCGTGGACCGGGTGACTTTCGAGTCGGGCCGAATCCGCTATCATGTACTGGGCGATCCGGACCGTCCACCCCTGGGCCTGTGCGGCTCCGGGATCATCGATGCGGTGTGGGCCTTGAGCCAGGCCGGTGCGTTGGGTCGTGACGGCCGCTTCGATCCGACTTATCCCGGCGTGGTCTGCAATACCGATGGCATGGGGTGCCGCTTCGTGTTGGCGACGCCCGGCCGTAGCGGCAGCGGGGCCGAAATCGCCGTCACCCAGCACGATGTGCGCCAGGTCCAGTTGGCCAAGGCCGCCGTGGCGGTGGGAATCGCTTTTCTCATGGATCGGGCCGGTGTGACCCGTGTGGCGCGCACCGTGCTCACCGGGGCCTTCGGGGCGCGCTTCGACTGGCGCAGTGCCGTGGGCATCGGTATGCTGCCGACGCCGGAGATCATCGGATCCGTGCAGCCACGGGACAACCTGGCCGGTGTGGGGGCGGTCATGGCCCTGATCGATGGCAACCGGGCGCGGCAGGTGCACCGGATCCAAAACGGGATGCAGTTTGTGGAAATGGCCGGGGATCCAGGTTTCAACACCCGGTTCGTGGCGGCGCTGGCTTTGCCGGAACCGGTGGCGCCGGATCCGGCGAATCGGGGCCAATAATGGCCATCCGGCGCGATGTATCCATGCTCATTGCGCCCGCCGAGGTAACGGCGGCCCTGTGTCCTGGCCGTCCCTGTCCGCCCCGGCTGGTCCGGGTGGTGGAAATCGCTCTGAGATCGGCACAACCGCTCCTGGATCCGGTGATGGTTTACCGCTGGGTCGCGGTGACAGCGGTGGGTGGCCAACACGCCGTGGTGCAGGCCGACGGCGACCCGCCGGGAAGGCTTGAAATCGGCCCCCATGCACGGCTTTTGGCCGGCGCGCATCAAGCCTTGGTGACCGCGGTGTCCATCGGCCCGCAGCTCGACGAGGCGGATTGCGGGGATCGCCTGGAAGCCTACGTGCGCGACTGCATCGGGGTGATGGCCTTGGGCAAGGTGGCTGCCGCGGCCGCCGCCGTGACTGAAGCCGAGGCCAGATCGCGGCAATGGGGGGTGGGACCGCGCATCAGCCCCGGCTCCCTGGCCGGATGGCGGATGGCGGACATCCAAGTGCTCGGCGGTTGCCTGCCCCTATCCCAGGCCGGGCTCGATCTGTCCCCCGAGGGAGTGATCTATCCGTTGAAATCGGCCGTGGGACTCATCGGTATCGGGCCGGGTTACGGGGGATCGACGGTGGGGTCGGTTTGTCATCTGTGCCGGTACCGGGAAGGGTGCTGGCGCAGACGGGATTGAGTCCTTTCGTTTTTTTTCAGCCTGTTGCGTCAGGCCAACGCGAGCGCAGGTAGGCTATGACCCGCTCGGCGGCCTGGCGGGGCGACAGGCGATCCGAGGGCAGGCGCAGCTCGGGTGTTTGCGGGGCCTCGTAGGCGGTGGTCACCCCTGGCATGGCGCCGGCCAGGGTTCCTGCCGCCGCCCGCCGATACAGGTCCTTTTCCACCGGTTGCCCCCGGCGCACCGCTTCCCTGGCCTGGCAGGTCTCCAAGGGGCAGTGAATATGGATTTCGGCAAAATCGGCGATCAACTGCCGCGCCAGGTCCCGGTAGGCACGCCGATGGGCGGTGGCGTCAATGATGACGTGGCGGCGGCCTTCGGTGACCAAGAGTTGGGCCATCAGTGCCAGGGCGCGGTAGACGATGTCCCGTTCCGGCTCGCTGTAGGTCGGCTCGGGGGTGACGATGCGCCGAAGATGGTCGAGGCTCAGGACGACGGGTCGAATTCCGGCCGCCTCCAGCAACGGCGCCAGTTCCTTTAAAATCGTGCTTTTGCCCGAGCCGGGCAGGCCGGTGAGCCAGAGGCAGAAATTCATCGTCCCTCCAGGTAATCGGTGATTCGTGGCGGTTCAAAGCGGTCCACCGCCAGCACTGATCGGCCGAAGTCGAGCAATTTGCGGCGGATCGCGTCCGGATCCTCCGGGTAGAACCTGGGATTGGCGATGACCAGCACGCGGAAGGCGAAAAAAGGCTGAATCACTTCAAAAATCCCGTCATCGCCCCTTTTTTCCAGGTAAGCGGCCATGAAGTGGTCAAACAGTTCGGCGAAGGGTCCCTCGAAGGTGCCGCGGTCCTTGAGGGCGTAGTGGATGTAGTTGATCCCGAGACAGGAAACGTCGTCGGCCGCTTCGCCCCAGCTTCCCCGGCTACGGTCCAACAGGACGAAGTCGTCGCCGCTCAAGCGGATGTTGCCGGGATGAAAATCGCCGTGGACGCTGCACAGCCGCTCCCCCCGATCCCGGATTCGCCCCCACCAGGGGAGGCATTGGGCCGCATAGGAGACCAACTCCGCGTCGGTGGTGAAGGTCACCGGCTCGTAGGCATCGATGATCCCCATGATGCATTCGCCGTGGCCGATGAGGTCACGGATCCGTCGACGGTAAAGCACGCCGGCATCCGGTTCACGGTAGCGGTTGCCATGGACCCCGGCGATGAACTGCGCCAGCATTCGTGCCCGCTGGCGGTCCAGGTCACTGAGGCGGCCGCGCCGGAGGATCGCCTCCAGGTCCTCGAAGTACGAGACCCCGGCGGCCTCTTCCATGAAGATATAGAATTCCTCGGCATCCTTTACCGAGATGAGCCGCTGCGGCGCTTCGCCCACCACGTCCGTGGCCCTGACGTGTTTGGGCATTTCGTTGTAGTTGGCCTGGGCCAGCAGCAGCACCTGAGCCCGGTCGGCGTAGTGGTCGTGACCGAAGCGGGAGTGAAAGAGGGTCTTCATGATCAACCGATTTTCGCCCCGGGGGGTTCGGAAAACCAGTCGGTAGGCGGTACCGTGGACCCCCTCGCCCAGCGGTGTCATGGAGATCAGGCGCGTGGGTTGCCCGAAGCGCTCCTGGAGATATTTTTCCACTTTGACCGCGATGTCCATGGTTTCCTCTCCTTGGCGGTTGGGGGGGGAGGCCGTATGGAGACAGCCTATCACCATTTTTTTGAGACGAGAAGAAAACACCACGAAAAGATTGGAATTTCCAGGGTGGGTTTTTCCCTTTGTATCCACATTTCCCCCATGATATCGAAAAGAGAAGCGAGATTTTCATCCCGAATCATGACGGAGCGGCGATGCAGAATTCCCTGACAGACGATAAAATTGCGCAGATGGCGGCCCGATGGCTTCCTGCCGCCACCCCCATCGGCAGGATCCACAGGGATACGAGTGATTTCTTCAAGGTCGAATACGGCGATGTGGCCGTCCTGGGCCAGCGGGCCTTCCTGGTGGGGCACAATGCCAAGGAAGGCCGCTTCGGCATCGATGATGAAGTCAAACACTGGGTCAAGCGTTGCATCGATTTGCAGGACGGCAGCCGCAAGATCGTCAAGCTGGTATTTTATGAAAAATTCAAGACAGCCATCGGCAATCTGAGTTTCGACTGCTTCCGCAGCCCAAAGAAGGAGGCCCGCATCCTGGACCTGGTGGCCGATCACGACCATTTCATGCACGGCCACTGGGTCAGGGATGACGCCGGCAACATCGTGCGCATCATCGACCACATCTACGGCAAAACCCTGTATGCCATGATCCAGGAGCTTCCCATGGATCACGCCACCTACTACCGCGAGACACTGCCCCGGATCCTGAAAAACTACGTCCAGTGCGTCGAGGCCATCGCGTTTCTTCACCACCATCGGGAGAAACACGGGGACATCCGCCGAGATCACATCCTCATCGACCGGGAGACGGGCCACTATCGCTGGATCGATTTCGATTTCAACTATCTGCACCGCGAAAACATGTTCGCCTACGACCTGTTCGGGCTGGGCAATATCTTCATGTTCATCCTCGGCAAGGGCGATGTCCTGCTGGGGGACCTGAAGCGAGACCGGCCCGAGGTGCTGGATCTTCTCTCCGAGGAGGATCTCAACATCGTCTTTCACAACCGGGTGGCGAATCTGAAAAAGGTGTATCCTTACATCAGCGAAAGGTTGAACCGCATCTCGCTGCATTTTTCCATGGGCGCCGAACTCTATTATCAGGACACCCGCCAGTTGCTTGCCGACCTCAACGAGGCGTGTCAAGCGCTCGGACAAGGAGACGCATGATGATCCAGGCCTTCGACCGATTGATCCACAACATCCTGATTGCCGTCGACGAATCGGAAAACAGTCGGCGGGCCGTTTCCTACGTGGGCAAACTGCTGGAGGGGATGCCGAGTTTCAAGGTGATGCTGCTGCACATCATCAACGAGCCCGATGAGGATTATTTTGCCGATGACGGTGAACGGAAGCGCTGGATAGCGGAAAAACAAGAGACCGCCGACCGGGTGCTCGACGAGGCGATGACGATGCTGGTGGAAGAGGGGTTTGAGCCGGAGCGGATTTTTCCGCAAGTCAAGGTCCGCTACTGCCCCTCCATCGCCGAGTGCATCCTGCACGAAGCCGAAGCCACGCAATCGGAGACCATCGTGGTGGGCCGCAAGGGCGTGTCGCGCAAGGAGGAATTTCTCTTCGGCAGCGTCTCCAACCGGATCATTCACCAGGCCAAGGACTGTACCGTTTGGGTGGTGGAATAAAACGCCGGTCATTGCACCAACAGCACCGGATTGTCGATGCGGTTGAGCAGGCGCCGGATCGCTTCCGCGTCCCCGTCGATGGCATCCACGGGCAGAACGATGGGCTGGCGGTATTCGGCCAGCAGGATGGTGACCAGTGCCGCCGCCACGTTGGTCTGGATGCGACGGAAAACGATGCGCACGCCTTCCATGTCCGGGTCGGCCGCCGTGGCGGACAAAACGGCATCGCGCAGGCTTTCCCATTGGGCGCTGTCCGAGGCCGGAATAAGGACCTCCATTGCCCCGCCGGCGGCCCGGGCCAGACGACCGGCCATCTCCACGGCCCGCCTGGACAGCGCCGATCCGGTGTAGAGCGTGAGCACCGGGGCCCTCAGGCGTAACCCCTCCTTTAGAAGCAGCGCCATTCCCCGACCGTTTTCGATCAAACGGCTTGCCGTGGAACCGAGAGGCGCCCCGGCCATCGAACGCCCCATGCGGCCCATCACGATGAGGTCGGTGGATGTGGCCAAACTGAGGATTTCCGTCGCCACCCGTCCCCGCCGGACCATGAAGGACCAGTGGATGGCGCTTTTTTCAGCCAGCATGGCCATCATGCGGTGGATGGTTTCAGCCTGGACGCGGAAATCCCTCTCCAGATCGGTGGTTTCCAGTCGTCGGCAACCGGTGGGAAACATGCCGATTTCCCGGGCAAAGGGATAGCGGCACAACTCCAACAGATCGGTATCCTCGACGTAAAGGCCCGATATTTCGGCGCCCATGGCCTCAGCCAGTTGAATGGCCGCTTCCAGCGCGGCCCGGCTGTGGGCCGAGGCGTCCAGAGGGACCAGGATGCGTCGCAGACGGAGGGTGCTATTGTCCGGATTCACTGGGACCTCCCTGGGGGGCGGGTTGAGAGAATTTTTTCATTTTTTCCGCCATTGCCGTCAATTTCAGCTGGATCTGGCCGTTGACGGTGTCTTCCGGGTAGCGGTGGTGTTCGTCCGGTTCGCCGGCCGGCATCCCGGTGAGCAGCGTCATGCCTTCATCGACGGTGGTGACCGGATACACATGAAACCGCTCTTCCCGGATCGCCGCCACCACATCGGCCCTGAGCATGAGATGTTTGACGTTGGCCGCCGGGATCAACACCCCCTGGCGCCCGTTGAGCCCCTTGTTGCGGCAGACGTCGAAGAAACCTTCGATCTTTTCGTTGACGCCCCCGATGGCCTGGATCTGGCCGAACTGGTTCACCGAACCGGTCACCGCCAGTCCCTGTTGGATCGGGATGCCGGAGATGGCCGACAACAGGGCGTAGAGCTCGGTGGAGGAGGCGCTGTCGCCCTCCACCATTCCGTAGGATTGCTCGAAGACCAGGGACGCCTTCAGGGCCAGCGGGTGCTCCCGGGCGTAGCGGGCGCCGAGAAATCCGGACAGGATCAACACCCCCTTGGAGTGAAGGGGGCCGCCGAGCTTGGATTCCCGTTCGATGTCGATGAGCTCGCCCTTGCCCATCTGGATGCGGGCCGTGATGCGGTGCGGCCAGCCAAAAGTGAACCGACCGAGCTGGATCACCGCCAGGCCGTTGACCTGACCGGCCATTCCACCCTCAACGTCGATGAGCAGGGTGCCGCGCCGGATTTCCTCCTGGATCCGCTGGCGGACGCGATCCGAGCGAAAAATGCGGGCATCCACAGCTTGCTGGACATGAGATCGCCCCACGGTGGCCAGAGCGTCCTTGCGCGCCCAGACATCGGCTTCCACCATCAGGTCGCTGATGTCGCGGATCTTGGTGGAAAGACGTTCGGCATCGCCGGCCATGCGGGCACTCTCCTCGATGATGCGGCCCACCGCGCCCCGGTCGAAATGCAGCAACCGCTCCCTTTCGATGATGGTGCGCAACAACCGGGCGTAGAGGTTTTCGCTGTTCTCATCCCGCGGCATCTCGACGTCGAAGTCGGCCGCGATCTTGAACAGTTGCTCGAACTCCGGATCGTAATCCTGTAACAGGTAGTAAATATAGGCGCTGCCGATCATCACTACCTTGACCTCCAGGGGAATGGGTTCCGGTTCCAGCATCACCGTGCTGAGCAGGCTGAACATCTCCGCCAGGGACTCGATCTTGATCTGTTCGGATTTCAGCGCACGTTTCAACCCTTCCCATGCTCCCGGGTGGGTGAGCACCTTGCGGGCGTCCAGGACCAGGGCTCCGCCGTTGGCCCGGTGGAGTGCCCCGGCTTTGACCAGGTTGAAATCGGTCATCAGCACGCCCATCTGGGACATGTGTTCCACCTTGCCCACCAGGTTGGCGTAGGTGGGATTGTCTTCGAAGACCACCGGCGCCCCGGTCTGCTGGCTGTGATCCACCACCGGGTTGACCCGGTAGCGACGCAGGGCCGGCGATGCCATTTCCGATGCCTCCGCCCCCAGGACGCCCTGTTTCAGCGACGGCGGCTCGCCGCCATGTTCGCCGCTGGTCATCAGCAAGGGCAGGTTGGCGAGGATATCCTTTTCAACGGCGTCCATGTGGGCGCTGATTTTTTGCGTTTGGCCGTATTTGGCCCGCATCGCATCGATGAGCGGGGTGATGGCGTACTTGGCCACCTCGATGTTGAGCGCTTCGAGTTTTTCGCCGATTTCTTTCTGCCACTGGGGAATTTTTTGAAACATCCGGCGGGATTCTTCCTCGATTTCCTCGATCTTCTCTTCGATCTCCTTCCGCTGGACTTCCGGCAGTTGCTGGAATTCATCCGGCGGCATGATCTCGCCGTCCGCCTTCATCGGCGCCAGGGCCAGGCCCTGGGGGGTTCGGATCAGGACCAGTTGCTTGGCCTTGGCTTTCTCACTGACCTCCTTGAACGCCTCTTGCTGCTGCTCCTTGAACGTCTGCTGAACCGATTGGATCCGGTTCTGGTACGCTTCACTTTCAAAGGAGGCCTTGAGGGTGCTGCGGACCTCCGTGATCATTTTCTTCATGTCGGCCGCCATGGCTTTGCCTTGGCCGGGGGGCAGTTCCAGGGCCTTGGGCTGGCCGGGGTTTTCAAAGTTGTTCACGTAGCACCAGTCCGAAGGGGTGGGCGATGATTTCGCCTTTTCCCCGAGAATCTGACGGACCAGGCTGTGGCGCCCCGTTCCGGAAGGACCGAGCACGAAAATATTGAACCCCGTCCGCCGCATTCCGGTGCCGAACTGAAGTGAATCCACCGCTCGCGGCTGCCCCATGGCGTTGCTGAGCGACTCCAGGGGGGCGATCTGTGATGTCGTGTCGAAGGAAAGGGCCTCGATGTCGCAGGCGTGATAAACCGCTGTGGCCGGCAGTCGTTGAACGGTCATAGACTTTCTCCCTCCCGTTTCCGGGCCGATTCCGCCGCCCGTGATTCCTGCAAAGGCAAGAATCCGGGGCATGAGGTGGATGGTTCGCGGGGATGACTGAAATTCAGAATGACTAAAATGACTAAAATGACTAAAATTTAGAATAACTAAAGTGACTAAAGTTGGAAGTGACTAAAGTGACTAAAGTTGTGGGGTCGCTTCGCTCCGGTGTTTTAAAAAACCTTGAACTTTGAACGCGCCGAAGGCGCCTTGAACCCCTGATCCCCTGACCTTTCATCTCTTTTCAGGGGGAATGGACCGGTTTTTCCGCTGATGTGAACTGATCCATGGCTTCCAGGGCCTCGCAGGCCTGGATCACCGCCGGTCCGCCGCCCATCAGGATAGAGACGCCCATCGTCTCTAGGATTTCATCCCGGCTGGCGCCGGCCCGGATGGCATCGTGGACATGGTAGGCGATGCAGCCCCGACATTGGGTGGAAATGGCGATCCCCAGGGCGAGGAGCTGTTTCGTCTTGGCATCCAAGGCCCCCGGGGCGGTGGTGGCGCCATTGAGTTGGGCGAAGGCCGACATGGGGCCGCGCAGATCCCGGGACAATTCGGCCGCCAGCTTTCGCAGTTTTTTGTGGTATGCGGGGTAGTCTTCTTTCATGGCGAGTCTCCTGTGAGACACGACGCTGGTCCGCGGATATCGGTACCGATGGCCCGTTTTCCTCCGAGAAACTCGATTACTCCATGCGGTTCGAGAGGTAGCCGAGGATCTCGGACATCGTGTTGAGCTGACCATAATCCGATTCAGGAACGCTGATGCCGAAAGTGTCGTTGATGCGGACGAAGAAATTCAGGGCGTCGAAGGAGTCGATATCCAGTGCCTGGCGAATGTTTTCGTCCGGATCCAGCGTGCTCGGGTCCGACTCGGGCGCGATGCCACGGAGAATGCCGAAGATGACCGGTTTGATCTCGTCGATGTTCATAGGGTCGAAGGCTCCTGGAGACGGCGGTTCAAGGCGTCGAGAAACAGGGCGCAACGATGGCCGTCCACGGCCCGGTGATCCGCCGAGAGGGTGGCCGTCAGGATCGGCCGGATCCCGAGCATGCCGTTTTCGCACCAGGGCTGGTCGGTGATTTTACCGAACCCGACCAGGGCCACCTGGGGCGGATAGATAATGCCAAAGACCGTTTCAACGCCACGCTCGCCCAGATTGGTGATGGTGATGGTGGCCTCGGTCATCTCGGAGCTGCGCAGTCCTCCGGAACGGGCTCGGGTGATCAGGTCCCGCAGGCCCGCCATCAGCTCATCCACGCCCTTCTGCGCCGTATTGAGCAGGGCCGGCGCGATCAATCCCCCCTGGCGCAGGTTGATGACAAAGCCGATGTGGATGGCTTCGGCGATGCGATGCCGGCCTTCCACCCAAAACCCGTTGAGTTCCGGCACTTCCTCCAAGGCCAGGGACACGGCGCGAATCAGCGGAACGACCGGCAGAATGCGGTTCTGGATGGGACGTTTGAGATTTTCCGCCGCCAGCCAATCCAGGGTCCGCTGCATATCGATGCGGGTCTGAAAATAGGCGTGGGGAATTTCTCTCTTGGATCGCGCCATGGCGGCGGCGATGGCCCGGCGCATGGCGGTGTGGGGCCCTTCGGCCGGTTTGTCCTCGGCCGGAACGGGCCTTGATTTTTCCTCGGCCGGCGCTGACGGCACGGCGCGTTGGATGTCCGCCGCACTGATGGCGCCCCCGGGACCGGTCCCCTGGACCGCGCCCAGATCGATGCCGCGGTGGGCCGCCAACCGGCGGGCGTAGGGAGACGCCTTGATTCGACGGTCGGCCGCTGGGAATTGAATCTCCATCGGTTCGGGCGTTGCTGCTTTGGCAGGGGCCGGCGGGGAAACCGGTTCGGAAGCGGTGGGCCTCGGGGTGTCGGGCTCCGCCTCGGTGCGGATGATGGCCATCACCGTTCCCACCGGCACCTTTTCCCCTGGCTGGACCAGCAGCCGCTCGACGATGCCGTCCGCGTACACTTCGATCTCGATGGCGGCCTTCTCGGTTTCCACCACGGCGATGACATCCCTCCGGCGAACGCGGTCGCCGGGTTTGACCCGCCATTCGAGGAGGGTCCCCGCTTCCATATCCGAGCCCAGACTGGGCATGCGAAATTCAGCCATGGGCATTCACCATGTGACGGACCAGATCCACGATCCCGGCGGCCTGGGGCAGCACCGCGTCTTCCATGTGTTTGGCGTAGGGCATGGGCGCCTCCTGGCTGCACAGGCGCGCCACGGGCGCGTCCAGCTCGTAGAAGGCGCCTTCCATGATGCGGCTGGCGATCTCGGCGGAAATGCCGCCGCTGCGCCACCCCTCGTCCACGATCAGCGCGCGGTGGGTCCGGGCCACCGACTCCAGAAACGTCCGTTCATCCAGGGGGCGCAGCGTGCGCAAATCGATCACTTCCGCCTCGATCCCCTCCTTGGCCAGGGTTTCGGCGGCTTCCAGCGCCTTGTAAAGGCTTGCCGAGTAGGTGATGATGCTGATGTCCCGGCCGGCGCGGCGCACCCGGGCCTGGTGGATATCCACCGGCCCGGCATCGGCGCCCAGGGTGGCTTCCATGTTGTACAGGCCGCTGTTTTCGAAGATGAGCACCGGGTCCGGATCCTGCAGCGCCGTCCAGAGCATGCCCCGGGCGTCTTCCACCGTGGCCGGGCTGAGGATCTTGATGCCGGGGATATGGGCATACCAGCCCTCCAGGCTGCGCGAATGCTGGGCGGCCAGTTGGCGGCCGCCGCCGGTGGCCAGGCGGATGACCAGGGGAACGTTGAACTGGCCACCGGACATGTAGAGGTAGACGGCGGCGTTGTTGATGATCTGGTCGGCGCACAGCAGGCTGAAGTTGACCGTCATCACTTCCACGATGGGTCGCATCCCTCCCAGGGCCGCCCCGATCCCGGCCCCCACGAACCCGGATTCCGACAGGGGGGTATCGCGAATCCGTTCCGGGCCGAAGGCTTCCAGCAAGCCCTTGCTCACCGCGAAGCACCCGCCGTAACGGCCCACATCCTCCCCCATGAGAAAGACCCGCTCGTCTTTTTGCAGCGCCTCCCGGAGGGCTTCCCGCACCGCCTCCCGGTAGGTAATGGTTCGAAGGGCCTGCTCGCCGTCGATCATGGCATCCTCCCTTCCGAGTAGACGAACCGGGTGGCATCTTCGACGGGTTCCCAGGTGCAGGCCTCGGCAAAGGCCACGGCCCCCTCGATTTCCCGGGCCACCTCACCCTCGATGGCTTTTACATCGGCGTCCGCCAGGCGCCCCCGCCGCTTCATCTTCTGGGTGAAGGTGGCGATGGGGCCGCGTTTTTTCCACTGCCGGACTTCGTCCTTGGAGCGATACAGCTCCGCGTCGTACATGGAATGGGCACGAAAACGGTAGGTGCGGCATTCCAGGAACTGGGGGCCCTCACCGGCGCGTACCGCGGCCACCGCCCGTGCGGCCGCCGTCTCCACCGCCAGCACATCCATGCCGTCCACCGCCGTGGACGGTAGATCGTAGCAGGCCGCCTTGCGGGCGATGTCCGTGACGGCATGTTCGAATTCGAGGGCCGTGCCCATGGCGTAGAGGTTGTTTTCACACACGAAGAGTACCGGCACCTGCCACAGCACCGCCAAGTTGAGGCTTTCGTGAAACTCGCCCTCGGCCACGGCGCCTTCGCCGAAAAAGCAGCAGGTGACCCGGACCCGGCCCTGCATCTTGTCGGCCAGGGCCAGGCCCACGGCGATGGGCAGACCGCCGCCCACGATGGCGTTGCCCCCGTAGAATCTCGTTTCTTGGTCGAAGAGATGCATGGAGCCCCCCCGGCCCCGGCTGCAGCCTTCCTGCTTGCCGTACATCTCCGCCAGAATGGATCCCGCCGAAACGCCCCGGATCAGCGCATGGGCGTGTTCGCGGTAGGTGGCCACCACGGCGTCCTCCGGCGTCAGGGCCTGCATCACCCCCACCGCCACCGCCTCTTGGCCATCGTAGAGATGGAGAAAACCCCGGATTTTCATGGCGCTGTAAAGCTCGGCGCACTTCTCTTCCAGCCGGCGGATGCGGGTCATGGCGCGGAGCAGGTGCAAGGCATGGTCGCGGTCCACCGCGGCTGCCTCGGGTTTGCCGGTTCGCTTGGGTTTCATCGGGATTCCTCCAGGGTCGACAGGTCGCCTTCGGGCAGGCCCAGCTCCCGGGCCTTGAGCAGCCGCCGCATGATTTTGCCCGCCTTGTTTTTGGGCAGGTCCGGCTTGAAATCGATTTCCTTGGGGGCCACGGCCGAGCCGAGCCGCTTGCGGGCGAAACCGATCAGCTCCAGGCGCAGAGCATCGTCGGGGGCAAAACCCGGCTTGAGGGAGACGAAGGCCTTGACCAGTTCACCGATGAGGGGATCCGGCTTGCCGATGACGCCGGCCTCGGCCACGGCGGGGTGCGCCATCAGGGTGCTTTCCACCTCGAAGGGGCCCACCATGTGACCAGAGGTCTTGATGATGTCGTCGGCGCGGCCCACGAACCAGAAGTAGCCGTCCGCGTCGCGTCGGGCCAGGTCCCCGGTGAGGTACCAGCCGCCGACAAAACATTTTTGGTAACGCGCCTCGTCGTGGAGGTAGCTCCTGAACATGGACGGCCATCCGGGCCGCAGGGCCAAATCGCCTTGAACGTCCGGCGCTTCGATCACACGGACTTCGTTTTCGCCCACCCGCTCCACGATGGCCGCTTCGATCCCCGGCAGGGGCCTGCCCATGGAGCCGGGACGGATCTCCATGGAGGGAAAGTTGGCGATCATGATGCCGCCGGTTTCCGTCTGCCACCAGTTGTCGTGGATCGGCAGGCCCAGCGCTTTTACCCCCCAGATCACCGCCTCGGGGTTCAATGGCTCGCCCACGCTGTGCACCAGGCGCAGGCGGCTCAGGTCGTAGGCCTGCGCCGGATCGATCCCCATGCGCATGAAGCGGCGGATCGCCGTGGGGGCCGTGTACCAGACGCTCACCTTCTCGGATTCCAGGATGCGACACCAGCGCACGGCATCGAAATCGACCTCATCGACGATGTTGGTGATGCCGTGGAGCAGTGGCGCGATGATCCCGTAGCTCGTGCCGGTGACCCAACCGGGATCGGCGGTGCACCAGAAGACGTCGTCGGCGTGAAAATCCATCACGAACTTGCCGGTCATGTAGTGGGTGAGGGCGGCGCCGTGGACGTGCAGGGCCCCCTTGGGCATCCCGGTGGTGCCGCTGGTGAAGTGCAGCACCGCGATATCCTCGGGGCTGGTGGGAGGGATGACGAAATCTTCGGAGGCCTCGGCCATGAGCCGGGGCAGCGACAGGAGCCGCCCGGAGCGATGGTCGTCGGCGTCCACCAGAAGCACGTTCTGGAGGGCGGGTAGGCGGTCCATCAGCACATCGACCTTGCGCCGGAAAAGGGCTTCAGAGGTGACCAGAATTTTGGCGTCTCCCCGGCTGAGACGCTGAAAGATCGGCTCCGGGCCGAAGGCGGAAAAAAGGGGGCAAAAGACGCTGGTGTGTTTCAGCGTACCCAGAGCGGCGATGTACAGCTCAGGAATCCGGCCCGCCAGAACGCCCACCGTGTCGGCTTTGGCGATGCCGAGGGCATGAAGCACATTGGCGAATCGGTTGGTCAGGCGCTTGAGTTCACGGTAGGAAACGGCGCTGGCATTGCCATCGGCGCCGAGCCATTGGATCGCCGTGCGTTCGCCCAGGGGCCCGTCGGCATGGCGATCGACGGCCTCGTGGGCGATGTTGAGTCCTCGGCCTTGGGGAAGGCCCTGCAACTCGGCGCGGATTGCGTCCCAGGAAAAGGCGGCGACGGTGTCGCCATAGTCAAGCAGGTTCGGCGGGACCTTCCAGGACGCCGGGGACTTCTGAATGGCAGGCCAGTGCACGTTCTCACCTCGCTCGAAAAGGGTTCGAAGCAGGTGGCGCAACGGGGAGTGGTTGAACTATTGCAAAGATCCGATGGGGTGTCAAATCGTTGGGGTGGTGCGGCTGTCCGTCGGCATGAAAATCGGAAACGGATTCCCGCGGGATTGCATCTTCGCGTGGTGCACAAGCGCGTCGGGACGCGATGCGGCCCCTTTTTCCCTTGCGGATTTCGACCCGGTGGGCCTATTTTGCCAAGAGCGGCATTTTCCCCGTTTTCCGGAATGATTTAGCGCTGATGATTGTATGATGTAGGAGCGGGCCATGCCCGCGAATCGACAAAGCTCCTGTTTTCGAAGATGGTCATATGATGTAGGAGCGGGCCATGCCCGCGAACTCTCGGTGCGTTCAAAGAAATCGCGGGCATGGCCCGCTCCTCCAGGGCAATGGATGATCGAGCGCTGGCAGGAAAATGACTGAACACGTCGTTAATCGTGGAAGAGGATGCCGAAACCGCGGTCATGGCCCGTGGCGACATGTGAAAACCCCAGGTAATCAGTCGCTACGATGGGGCCGGGTATCGCTGCCCCATCATGTCTACCTGGTGACGACGGCAACATCGATGCGAAAGCCCATTTTTCTCGACTTTCAGGCGGGTTGCGCTGCGGCGTGCTGCTTCGAGGATCGCGCCATTCTTGGCGATGCAACGATGCTCGCCTGGGTTCTGATGCCGGACCATGTCCACTGGCTCGTGCAGCTTGGCACGCGGGATTCACTGAGCAAGGTGGCTAACCGCCTCAAACCATCCAGTGCGCGCCAGGCAAATCTTTCAATTGGGACGGAGGGTCCTTTATGGCAGAAAGCCTTTCACGACCACGCCTTGCGCGCCGATGAGGATCTGCGTCAAGTTGCCCGGTACGTGGTATTCAATCCCGTTCGTGCTGGACTTGTGAAGCGGATCATGGATTATTCGTTTTGGGATGCCGTATGGGTTTGAACGATTTGTTTTTTGGCGGGGCGGTTTTCAAGGGGGTGGCTGTTTTCGCGGGCAGGGCCAGCTCCTAGGTCACAAGAACCCGCCTTTACGGCAAGCGCGGCATCAAACGTAATAAGAACATCCCAAGCCATATTGGGGATGACATGCCGTTCTCGGAGATATCGCCGGGAGATGGTTCCCCAACCATAACGCATCAAAAATATGGAGTGCTGCCATGACGGTCCGCAACCTCGAGTTTCTCTTCAATCCTTCTTCAGTCGCTCTGGTGGGCGCCAGCCAGAAACCGGGAAGCATCGGGGCCGTAATCTCCCGTAACCTGGTCCGCGGTGGCTTTGCAGGTGACATCTTTTTCGTCAATCCGAAGTACAAGACCATCGAGAACCTGACCGCCTATCGGAATGTGGAGCGCCTGCCCAAGGCGCCGGATCTGGCCATCATCGCCACCCCACCGGACACGGTGCCGTCGTTGATCCAGCGGCTCGGGGATCGGGGCAGCCGGGCGGCGGTGGTGATTTCCGCCGGTTTCAGTGAACTTGGCGCCGAAGCGGGGAAAAACCTGTGCACGCAGATGCTCGAAGCGGCCCGCCCCCACCTGCTGCGCATCGTGGGGCCCAACTGTCTGGGGATCATGGTGCCGGCGGTGGGGCTCAACGCCAGCTTCGGTCATGTTCAACCCTTGCGGGGAAACATCGCCTTTGTCGCCCAGTCGGGGGCGGTGCAAACCTCAATGCTCGATTGGGCCACCTCCCGGGGAATCGGCTTTTCCCACTTCGTTTCCGTGGGCAACATGTCCGACGTCGATTTTGGGGATATGCTCGACTACCTGGCCAACGATTTCAGCGCCAAGGCGATCCTGCTCTACATCGAAAACATCACCCATGCCCGCAAGTTCATGTCCGCGGCCCGGGCCGCGGCCCGGATGAAACCGGTGGTAGTGGTCAAGGCCGGCCGCCACCGCGAAGGCGCCCGGGCCGCCGCCTCTCACACCGGCGCCCTGGCCGGGGCCGACGAGGTGTACGATGCCGCCTTCGCCCGGGCCGGCATGCTGCGGGTGATGGACATGCAGGCCCTCTTCGACAGCGTGGAGACCCTGGCCATGTCCCGGCCGTTCCACGGTGACCGACTAGCCATTGTGACCAACGGCGGTGGCATGGGCGTGCTGGCCACCGATGTGCTCATGGACAAGAAGGGACGCCTGGCCGAGCTGGCGCCGGAAACCGTTCATCGCCTGAACCAGGTGCTGCCCAAGACCTGGTCTCACGGCAACCCGGTGGATATCATCGGCGACGCACCGCCGGATCGCTACACCGCGGCATTGCAGGCGTTGCTGGACGACAAGGGCGTGGATGCCCTGCTGGTGCTGAACTGCCCCACGGCGGTGGCTTCGAGCACCGAAGCGGCCCGGGCGGTGGTCGATACGCTGAAGGAAGCCGGTCCCAAGGTGAGCGGCCGGGGAATTTTCACCAGTTGGCTGGGAATCGAATCGGCCCGCGAGGCCCGGGCGCTTTTCGCCGAGCACAAGATCCCCAGCTACGACACGCCCACCGACGCGGTGCGCGGGTTCATGCAGATGGTGCGTTACCGGCGGAGCCAGCAGACCCTGATGGAAACCCCACCCAATATCCCGGAGGCTTTCGCGCCGAAAACCGACCAAGCCCGCTCCCTTCTGGAGAAGGCCTTGTCCGCCGGCCGCTCGTGGCTTTCCGAAGCCGAAGCCAAAGCCGTTCTGGCCGCTTACGGGATTCCGGTGGTGCCGACGCGGGAAGCGGTTTCCCCCGATGCGGCGGCGGACATCGCCGCCGGGATGGCGGCACCGGTGGCCTTGAAGATCCTGTCGGCGGATATTGTTCACAAATCCGACGCCGGGGGCGTGGCGTTGAACCTCACTTCGCCCGAGGCGGTGAGGGCGGCCGCCGAAGCGATGCGGAAGCGCATCGCCGAAAAGCTGCCCCAGGCGAAAATTTCCGGGTTTACCGTCCAACCGATGATCCACCGTCCCGACGCGGTGGAGCTGATTGTCGGCATGGTGGACGACGCCCAGTTCGGCCCGGTGATGCTTTTCGGCCACGGGGGCACGGCGGTGGAAGTCATCGGCGACAAGGCCATTGGCCTGCCGCCGTTGAACCTGCGACTGGCCCATGAAATGATGCGGCGTACCCGGGTGCGCCGCCTGCTGGAGGCCTATCGCGGCAAGCCGGCGGCGGACGTGGATGCCATCGCCCTGACCCTGGTCAAGGTGTCGCAGATGATCTGCGACCTGGATCAGATCGCCGAACTGGACATCAATCCGCTGTTGGCCGATGCCCAAGGCGTGGTGGCCCTGGACGCCCGCATCAAGGTGGCCCCATCGGCGATGCCGGCCGCCCAGCGGCTGGCGATTCGCCCCTATCCCAAGGCGCTCGAGGAAACCCTCGTGCTCCCCGACGGCCAGGAACTGTTCCTGCGACCCATCCGACCGGAGGACGAGCCGGCCCTCCAGGGGTTGTTCGCCCGGCTCTCCAAGGACGAGATCCGCCTGCGGTTCCTGCATGCCATGAAGATCCTCTCCCACGACATGGCGGCACGGCTCACCCAGATTGACTACGACCGGGAAATGGCCCTGGTGCTCACCGACCCCGGGGTCCAGGCGGAACCGATGCTCTACGGGGTGGTTCGCCTGGCGGCGGATCCCGACAACCAGCGGGCGGAATTCGCCATCCTGATTCGTCGCGATTTCACCGGTATGGGGTTGGGACCGATGCTGATGCGGCGCATCATCGATTACGCCAGAAAACGCGGTATCGCGGAACTCTTCGGAGACGTGCTGGTGGACAACCGCCCCATGCTGAAGCTCTGCCAAGCCTTCGGTTTCAAAAAGAAGTATGACCCAAGAGAGCCCGATGTGGCCATCGTGACGTTGCCGTTGTGATGTTTTTTCCTTCATTCCGGGCTTGACCCGGAATCCATGTTCATCGGAACGAGATTGCGGAAGGACGTCCCGAACCTCTGCGAGGGATCTCTTCCGTGCAGCCTGACCGCGGGGGGTTCCTCGCAAAAAGAGGCGGAAGCGCTACGGCGTTGTTCTCGACGTCAAATAGGATACGGCGCTTTCCAGGGTCGCGAGCCGGGGGTAGTCCTGCTCGGGAATGCTCACCTTCAATCGTTCTTGCAGGCCGGCGGCGAAATTGACGAAATCGACGGAATCGAAATCGAACTGGTCACGGAACCGTGCCGTGGGATCGAGATGATTCAGATCCGCCTCCGGAGCGATCTGTTGAATCAGTGCCAGTACTTCCCTGCGAATGTGGTCTTCGGTCATCGGATGTCCTGTTCTCTGCTAGGGATCGGCGCAAGCTGTTGTCGTTGAACGGCTCACCAGCCCGCCGCCTTGATGATGGTAGGGGATGATGGCGTCAAAAGAGGTCTTGGCTTCATCATAGGAAGTCCAGATCGTCCTCGTGTCGAGCTTGGAACTCGGTAACAGCCCGCTGCAACCAGCGCAAAAAGAGAGAACAGCGCAGATCGAGGCCATCCGTCGTGTCTTCGTCATCGCTGAGATCCCCCGAAATTTTCAATTGATAATTAATATTTATCCAGTTCGGGGGCTTTCGTCAAGCGAGTGATTTTTTGTCCCTGCTAGATCGGAAAGCGGTTTTTTCATTCGGTGCCGCTATCCGCTCACTGAGGGTCCGCTTTTTTTTCTGATTCAATTTTCGATTCAATGCCGGTGCCACTTTCATCTTCGGCTTCTTTTCTGTAAAAGAGAAGCCCAATCCGGCGGGACCGGTTGGTCCGGCTAAGGTCGATGGGGAATAGCCGTTCACCAGGAGATATCGGAATGTTGAAGATTCGGGCGTTCATTGTCGTTGTAATGGTTTTTCTGCTGGCAACCGGCGTCGCAGCGGGCGGATGTACCGCCGGGCGGCCGGCCGGAACCGTCCTTTACACCCACACCGACCAGGGCGTTTTCCTGCTCCTGGCCGATCACCGGCCGCCTTCGACCCGGGGCTGGGGATCTTTCGGCGGCAAGCATGAGCTGGGTGAAAACCCCGCCCAGACGGCGGCCCGGGAAACCGAGGAAGAGACCCGGGGCTATTTTCACCGTGGGGTGATTTTGGCGGCCATCGGAAACCAGCAGCCGGTATATGACGGTCGTTTCGCCCAATTCTTCGTCGAGGTGGGCCATGTTTTGCCGGAGGCCATCGCCGAAGCCGTTCTGCCGTCCAACGATTTCGTCTACAACGAGCGGGGGCCCTGGGCCTGGGTGCCTTACGCGGAAATCCAGCGCCTCATCGAGATGGACGACAGCGGTGATCCGTTGCGCATCGATGCCCGGTATCTGCCGGCCGGCGCTCACACCGACTGGATTTGGCCGACCTTTCTGCACAGTCTCCTCGTCGCCATTGAGCAGGGGGCCTTGCCCTGGGAAACCACAACGGAGGAAACCGCGGCCGCTGGGTTTTGAATCATGAGTTGTCAACCTGGCAAGGAATAGACGCATTCCTGTGGTGGTGAAAGCATCGCGTTTGAAAAAATAGTTCAAGAGCAAACGCCCCACGGGCCTGTGGGGTAGCGTTAGCAAAACAGAATTAACGTTTAAGTAACGTTCCAGACAGTGCAGGATCGTTCTCCGCATCCATTCATCATTTCCGTCTTCCAATTGTTGCTCCGTAGCGTAATCAGCCACCATGACGACAGTTTTGTCGCTTCCCGGATTTTTCTACCCCCGGGAGCAATCCTTGCCGGGTAGCCTCCCGGCCGGCAAACGGAATCTTTACATGGAGAAAAAATAGCTGACAGGTTGATTTTGCATTGGTGACGCGGGTGGCTTGCCATGGCCGCGCAATCCCTCGTCGCGGCGTTGCGGCTTGACCACGGCATGGGGTGAGGCGGGTGAATCCGGGGGACGCTTGTTTGGCGCGCCACTCTGCCCGCGGAGAGGAAAAAAATATCCTTGGCATAAATATTGATTATTGATTTATCGATTGATGCCGTGCGTCGCAGCCCGGGGGAGTTGCCACAAAGGAGGTGGGGCCCATGGAAATTATGCCTTGGAAACCGTTTGGCGAACTCAGTTCACTGCGCAAGGAGATGGATGGCCTGTGGGATCGCTTTTTCGGTGAAAAAGCTCTGGCAAGAGGCTTTCCGGAGGAATGGTCGCCGTCGGTGGACATTTCCGAAACCGAGGACAGTCTTTTGATCAAGGCTGAATTGCCGGGGCTGGAGGCAAAGGATGTCAACGTCAGCCTTTCGGGGGATTTGTTGACCATCAAGGGGGAAAAGAAAAAGGAAAAGGAGGAAAAGGACGAGCACCACCATTATATTGAAAGATATGCAGGTACCTTCCAGCGGTCTTTTCGGCTGCCGGTTGAGGTCCAGGCCGACAAGGTGGAGGCATCCTTCAAGAAAGGCGTCCTCAAAATAACGCTGCCGAAAGCGGAAGCGGCCAAAAAGAAATCCGTTGAGATCAAGGTTAAATGAAATTCGGGCATGTCCCCCCGGGCCTCGCACCGATACGCAAACCCGACGACCAATTTAATAAGGAGGACACCATGCTACCGATTCGCAAGATTCTGTGTCCCACCGATTTCAGCGAACCGTCCCTCAAGGGGGTCGCCACCGCAGAGGAGATGGCCAAGCATTTCGGTGCCGAACTGCTCCTGGTGACCGTCGTTGCGCCGATTCACCCCGCCGTAGCCGCCGAGAGTGCCGGGTACATGCGGGAAGAATTCGAAAAGGAAATGATGCGCAATGCCACCGAATCCTTGAAACAGATCGTCGCCGAAAAGATTGCCGCCGATATCAACAAACGGCAGTTCGTGGTCTACGGCAGCCCGGCGGATGAAATCGTGGCCCTGGCCAAAAAGGAAGGGGTGGATCTGTTGGTCATCGCCACCCACGGCTGGACGGGATGGCGGCGGTTCGTTTTTGGATCGGTGGCCGAGAAAGTCATCCGTCTGGCGACCTGCCCGGTGCTCACGGTTATCGGTCCGGCAGCGGACTGATCGATTTGATGCTCGGCATCGCCGTGCCCCTTTCGACCGTAGGTTCCGTGATCGTTGCCTTTTTTCCCCACCAGAAGGCAGGGGCTGAAAGATGGAAAAAGAAACCACCACCACCATCGGCGATGCCTATCCACCACAGGAAATTGCCCGCAAGGTCGAAGGCCTCGGGGTCGCCAAGGCGAGGACCAATGCCATCACGCTGCTGGTGTTGGCCGGACTGGCGGGGGCTTTCATCTCCTACGGGGCGCTCTTTTTCACGGTGGCGGTGACCGACAGCCACCTCGGATTCGGGGTATCACGGGTTATCGGCGGCGCCTGCTTCAGTTTGGGGCTGATTCTCGTGGTGGTGGCCGGCGCCGAGCTGTTCACCGGCAACAACCTCATCGCCATGGCCTGGGCCAGCCGGCTCATCGGTGCCAGAGACGTCGTGCGCAACTGGTTGTTGGCCTACATCGGCAATGTGACGGGTTGCCTCGTCACGGTACTCATCGTCAGCTGGTGCGGCGTCGCCGGATTGGGCGGCGGCGCCGTGGGCCAGAGCGCGGTTCAAATCGCCGCCGCCAAGGCCAATCTCTCCCTTGTGGAAGCCTTTGCGCGGGGTATCCTCTGCAACACCCTCGTATGTTTGGCGGTCTGGCTGGCCATCGGCGCCCGCAGCGTCACCGACAAGATTCTCGGCATTCTCTTTCCCATCACCGCGTTCGTTGCCATGGGGTTGGAGCACTCCATCGCCAATTGGTTTTTTCTGCCTTTCGGTCTGGCCTTGGATGAAAAAGGCGTGGTGTCGATCATCGGGGCCGCCAGAAACATCCTGGCCGTCAGTGCCGGCAACATCGTGGGGGGGACCCTCCTTGTGGCCGGTGTTTACTGGATCGCCTATCTGCGCCCGGAACGGTTGCGACGTCGCCCGCGGTCTTCGTGACCCCCACCGTCGGTTGAGCCCGTCCCCTCGCATTGTCATCGGTTGGATCACACCGGATTTGTAATGAAAATCGCAGAACTTCGAAGGAATTCGACCCGGGATTCCGGGGCCCCGTCAAAGTTTGGCGATGATCCTTTGGAGGGTTTTTTCCGGTTTAGGCCATGCTCCCGTCTGTGTTCTCAACCGCAAATCCCTCGTCGCTGACACTTTTTTAAGTGCCTAAAATTACGAGTGACTAAAGTGACTAAAGTGGTGGTGTCGCTGCGCTCTGGTTTTTATATAACTGACAGAATTCCTTCACTTTAGCTCACTTTAGTCACTGTAGTTCACTTGACACTTTTTTAAGTGCCTAAAATTACGAGTGACTAAAGTGACTAAAGTGGTGGTGTCGCTGCGCTCCGGTTTTTATATAACTGCCAGGATTCCTTCACTTTAGCTCACTTTAGTCACTTTAGCTCACTTGACACTTTTTTTAAGTGCCTAAAATTACGAGTGACTAAAGTGACTAAAGTGGTGGCGTCGCTTTGCTCCGGTTTTTATATAACTGCCAGGATTCCTTCACTTTAGTTCACTTTAGTTCACTTTAGTCACTTTAGTTCACTTTAACTCACTTTAGTCACTTTAGCTCACTTGACACTTGAATTTCCCCATCTCATGCCCAACGTCGGTGAGGCATCCGCGGTTGAGAAGATCGGCGGAAAACGGTGCCATTCGGCAAAAAAAGTGACGGAACCCCGACTTTGACGAGACCCTGCCCGGGATTCTGAAGCGTATTGTGGTCCGTTGGCCCTCGTGGTAGGCTCAATGGCAAACATGGCAGATCAACGGTGGGGTTGGGGCGGAGGGAGCTGTCAACGGAACGCAAGCCACGGTAGGGACTGGCACCATGATGCAGATCGTCAAAATCATATCCGGTGGTCAGACCGGTGCCGACCAGGCCGCCCTGGATGCGGCCATCGAGTTGGGCATCGACCACGGCGGCTGGATTCCCAAAGGACGGATCACCGAAGACGGCCCTCTGGCCGACAGGTATCAGCTCATCGAGATGCCCACTGCCAGCTATGCCGGTCGGACCGAGCAGAACGTACTGGATTCCGACGGCACGGTGATTTTTTCCCACGGCCCGCTGACGGGGGGCTCCAGGCTGACGGCCGAATTGGCCCGAAAGCACAACAAGCCTCATCTTCACATCGACCTGGATCGCATGCACGCGTTGAAGGCATCCAGCGAGTTGCACCGGTGGGTCATCACAGAGGGCGTGCGGGTGCTCAACGTGGCCGGCGCCAAGGCGTCCAAGGATCCGGCCCTTTACAACGAGGTTTACCAGGCCATCTGGGGGCTTTTCGTTCTGGATACCCTGGGAGCCGATTCCGGTTCAAATGCCGGGGCGCTGCACCTGGAAGATCTGGCCCGGAGAGTATCGAATTGGCCTGAAACCGTCGAGGCGGCGGTTGGGTTCCTGGAGCAACATCTGCCCTTGGTCCACCGGGTGAAAATCGCCCGAATGGACCATGATGCGCTGGGGGAGATCCATCTCGGTCTGGGCGCTTGGATACGAGACATCTTCGGCTTGGCGCAGGGCAATGACAAGCTGCTGAAAGACATTGAAGGGCGGCTGGGCCGTCCGATTCAGGCTACCGAGGAGGCCAGTGCGGCAATCCTTGAAGATCTGGCCCGGAGACTCCGCCGGAGCCACCGGCTCAGGGTGGTCAAATGAAGGGCCGGCTTGAGAATTAAACTCAAAGCCTGCCAGGGCAGTGGGAGTGCCGCAGAGCCGCAACCCGATGAGGGGGCGGCTTTTTCGGTTGCGCCATGACGCGTTTGCGCTATAGTGTGGCCGGTTTGCCCGGCAGTCGGCCGGCGCATCGGGAACAATGCGGAAGCCGGCATTCACCGGCGGGGAGGCGGAAAGGATAGACGATGGGCGTATTGGGCAAGATTGTCGGCGGGACCATCGGGTTTGCCATCGGCGGCCCTCTGGGGGCCGTTGCCGGAGCGGTTTTCGGACATGCCTTCGATGTGAACAACGCGGCGGAACAGATCGAGGGCCCGCCATCGATGTCGGCTACCGACACGGCCCAGTTCACCTTTTTTGTCGCCACCTTCTCCATGCTGGCCAAGATGGCCAAGGCCGACGGTCCGGTGACGGCTGAAGAGCTCGACTCGGTGGAACGGTTCATGGTGAGCGATTTGAACCTGGACCCGCAGAGCCGACGCATCGGGATGAACATCTTCCACACCGCTCTCAATGCGCCGGAATCTTTCGGAGATTTTGCTCAGCAGTTCTATCGTCAGTTCCAGAGCCGACCCCAGATGCTTGATTTGCTCCTCGACATCCTGTTTCGGGTGGCCCTGGCCGACGGGCGGATCACGTCTTCCGAGGAGCATCTGATCAAGGAAGCGGCGGCCATTTTTCGGTTCAGCCCCGAGCAGCTCCAGCGCATCAAGGCCCGTTACCAGCGGGCGGTGGATCGCCATTACGCCATTTTGGGGGCAACGCCCGGGGACAGCGATGAGGAGATCAAGCGGCAGTATCGGCGCAAGGTCAGCGAATTTCACCCGGACAAGATCGCCGGGAAGGGGTTGCCCGAGGAATTCACCCGTTTTGCCGAAGAGAAGTTTCGCGAAATCCAGGAGGCCTACGACGCCATTCGCGGTGAGCGCGGCATGAAGTAGGCGGAAATCGGGAGACCGGCATCGATGCGCGTCTCGGCGCCTTGACAATGCCAGGCCGGCAAGATAGACACGTTTCATGACGTTCGTCCAAAAGGCGGTGCTCTTTTTGGGCACCGGGTTGATGATCGGCAAAATCCCCGTGGCTCCGGGCACTTTCGGCAGCGTCGCGGGGATTGTTTTGTGCCTTGCCCTGGCGCCGCTGTCCATGACCGCGGCCACCGCGGCGGCGATTCTTTTTATCCTTTTTTCCGTCTGGATTGCCGATCACAGCGTCCGGATTCTGGGAACCAAGGACCCGGGGTGCATCGTCATCGACGAGATCGCCGGCATGGTGGTCACCCTTTACGGCATGCCGATGGATGTTGCGGTGGTGCTGGCGGGGTTTGTGCTCTTTCGGTTGCTGGATATTTCCAAGCCCTTGGGAATCCGGCGGTTGGAGAAGCTGCCCGGCGGCCTCGGGGTGGTGGCCGACGATGTGGCGGCCGGTGTGGTGGGAAATCTGGTGCTGCGCTTGGGGTTGGCGCTGTTCACCGCCGCCACCTAGGGAACTCAATTTCAAACGGGTAAAAACATCTTGAATCCGGATTCGGCTGTGGAAAAAAAATCCACCGCACCGCCCAAGGGACGGCTGCGGGAAAACATCGAGGCCATCGTGATCGCCGTTCTGTTGGCCCTGTTCATCCGGGCCTTCGTCGTCCAGGCGTTCAAAATTCCTTCCGGCTCGATGAAAGAGACCCTGCAGATCGGGGATCACATCCTGGTCAACAAATTCATCTACGGGATCAAATTGCCCTTGATCGGCACCCCCCTGATTCCGATTTCCCGGCCGGAGCGAAAAGACATCGTCGTCTTCCGCTACCCCGAGGATCCGGACAAGGATTTCATCAAGCGTACCGTCGCCGTCGAAGGCGACACGGTGGCCATTCGCGACAAACAGCTTTTCGTCAACGGGTCCGTGGTGGAAGAAAACTACGCGATCTACAAGGATCCACGCGTGCTGCCCAAGGCCTTCCAGCCACGGGACAACATGGATCCGATCACCGTGCCGCCGGGCAAGATTTTCGTGATGGGAGACAACCGCGATCACAGCTATGACAGCCGATTTTGGGGCTTCGTGGACTTGCGTGATGTCAAGGGGGAGGCCTTCATCATCTACTGGTCGTGGGATAAGGAACATTTTCCCGGCGGCGCCCAATGGCTTTCCTTTTGGCGTTGGGTTCGGTGGGATCGTATCGGGACCATCATTTCATAGAGCGTGTCCATCCATAAATGGTTTTTTCCACGATCTCGGCGTTGGACGCCAGGATTTAAATCCTCGAAATAGCGCTGCTATCTTTCCGGTTTAAATCGGGTACCCGCCGTATCTCACGAAGAAATCCTCATTTCTGGGCGGATACCAGAGAGTGCGCAACGCGGCAGGAGGGCTATGCAACTCACGCACAAAGATATCCTGGACATCGCATCGCTGTCCGTCGCTGAAATCGAGTTGATCCTCGATACCGCCGTGCAGATGCGGGAAATTTCCAGCCGCCCCATCAAGAAGGTGCCCACCCTTCGCGGCAAGACCGTGGTGCATTTCTTCTACGAACCGAGTACCCGCACCAAAACGTCCTTCGATGTCGCCGCCAAACGCCTTTCCGCCGACAGTCTGTCG
This sequence comes from Desulfobacteraceae bacterium, assembly GCA_028700185.1. Lineage (GTDB taxonomy): Bacteria > Desulfobacterota > Desulfobacteria > Desulfobacterales > UBA2174 > UBA2174. Next base: position 28,736 of record JAQVTF010000017.1, read on the forward strand.
CTTTCCAAGAGCACCAGCAGTCTCGTCAAGGGAGAGACCCTCATCGACACGGCCAGAAACCTCGACGCCATGGCCCCCGACGCCATCGTGATCCGGCATTCCAGCGCCGGGGCGCCGCATCTCATCGCCCGCCACGTGCGCTGCGGCGTGATCAACGCCGGCGACGGCCGCCATGCCCATCCCAGTCAGGCCCTGCTGGACATGCTCACCGTGCGCCAGCACAAAGGGCGGCTGGACGGCCTGCGCATCGCCATCATCGGCGACATCACCCATAGCCGGGTGGCCCGTTCCAACTGCGAGGGGTTTGTCAAGATGGGCTCCGAGGTGGTCCTCTGCGGGCCGCCCACCATGATTCCCAAGGGAGTTGAATCCTACGGCGTCTCGGTGACCGGGGATGTGGACGAGGCCATCGCCGGCGCGGATGTGGTGATGCTGCTGCGCATCCAGAAGGAACGCCAGCAGGCGGGGCTTTTTCCCAGCGAACGGGAGTACGCGCGGGTTTACGGGCTCAACCGCCGGCGGCTGAAAATGGCCGGAAGCGATGTGCTCATCATGCACCCGGGCCCCGTCAACCGCGGGGTGGAGCTGGCGCCGGAGGTGGCCGATGGCCCGTTTTCAGTGATCTTGGACCAGGTGGCCAACGGGGTGGCGGTACGCATGGCCTTGCTGCTGCTGGTGGCCGGAGGGACGCGCAATGAGAATCAGGATTAGCGGCGGCCGGATCATCGATCCGGGCCGGATCGACACCGTGGGCGACGTGGTGGTGGAAAACGGGAAAATCCGGTCCGTGGGCCCACCGGACAGCGAAGCGGCCGACCAGGTCATCGATGCACGGAATTGCCTGGTGGTGCCGGGGTTGATCGATGTCCACGTGCATTTGCGGGAGCCGGGCCACGAGTACAAGGAAACCATCGCCAGCGGGGCCGCGGCGGCGGTGGCGGGCGGATTCACCGCCGTTTGTGCCATGCCCAACACCAATCCCGTCAACGACAACGCCCAGGTGACCCGTTTCATCCTCGATCGCGCCCGGGCCGCCGGCTTGGCCCGGGTTTACCCGGTAGCCTCCATCACCCGGGGCTTGAAGGGGGAGCAGCTCAGCGAGTTCGCCGAGCTGAAGGAGGCCGGCGCGGTGGCGTTTTCCGACGACGGTCGACCGGTGGTGGGCAGCCGGATGATGCGCCGGGCCATGGAGTACGCCCGGGGCTTCGACATGCCCATCGTCAGCCACTGCGAAGAGCTGGACCTGGCGGGCGACGGGGTGATGAACGAAGGGGTGGTGGCCACCCGTCTGGGGCTGGCCGGGATTCCCAACGCGGCGGAAAGCATCATGGTGATGCGCGACATCGCCCTGGCAGAACTCACCGGAGCCCGGCTGCACGTCTGTCATGTGAGTTGCGCCGAGTCCATCGCCGCCATCCGGGCCGCCAAGGACCGCGGCGTGCGGGTGACCGCCGAGACGGCGCCGCACTACTTCACCCTCACCGAGGAAGCGGTGGCCGAGTACGACACCCGGGCCAAGATGAACCCGCCGCTGCGCACCGCGGCCGACCGGCAGGCGGTGCGCCAAGCCCTGGCCGACGGCACCCTGGACGCCATCGCCACCGATCATGCCCCCCACAGCATCCTGGAAAAAGAGGTGGAGTTCGACCAGGCCGCCAACGGGATCATCGGCCTGGAAACGGCCTTGCCTCTGAGCCTGCGACTGGTGGCCGACGGGGTCTTGCCTTTGACCGATCTCATCGCCAAGCTCACCGTGACGCCGGCCCGGGTTTTCGGGCTGCCCTGCGGGTTGATCCCCGGTGGGGCGGCCGACATCACCGTCATCGATCCCCAGCGGACCTGGACCGTGGATGCCGAGCGCTTCGCCAGCCTGAGCCGCAACTGCCCCTTCGACGGTTGGCCGGTCACCGGCCGGGCCGTTTTGACCATGGTGGACGGGCGGATCGTCTACGAGGCGCCGGAGGCGTGACCGCTGTCATTGCGAACGTTCTTTCCCGTTGTCATT
>JAQVTF010000017.1:30840-33249 GCA_028700185.1 Desulfobacteraceae bacterium
TGTCATTGCGAACGTTCTTTCCCGTTGTCATTCCGAACGAAGTGAGGAATCTGCATTTAGAAATTCGGCGGGAAGTGGCGTCATGTCGGAAGAGATCTTTTCCTATTATTCGGGATGACAGTTAGAATTTCGTGCTTCGAAATTTTGATGGATTCCTGCTTCCCGTGAGAATGTGTGAGAGCGGGCGGAACGGGTCCTGGAGTATACGGGCATTTTCAGTGTCCGTCACCCCGGACTTGATCCGGGGTCCATGTCAAACGGCTGAAGGGTTCCGGAAGGTTCCTGGTAAATCGGTACACGCTCCATATGCGGGAAGCACGGCGAAATAGAATTTGGAGACGGCATTAAAGGAAAATAGAAGATTTTTCCCCACCTTCGCCGCGGCCGGCCTGCTGGCGGCCTGGACCATCTGCCTGATTCTCCTGGCCGCCGTGCCGCCGGTAAGTCGCGACGCCCTGACCCACCATCTGCTGGTCCCCCGGCTCTACCTGGAGCACGGCGGGATGTACCAAATTCCCCACATTCCGTTTTCCTACTACCCGATGAATCTGGATTTGCTCTACCTGGTGCCCCTGGCCCTGGGCAGCGACATCGGCGCCAAGTACGTGCACATGGCCTTCGGGCTGTTGACGGCGGCCTTGATCGGTTTCCATCTGAGGCGGCGTTTGGGCTTGGGGTGGGGGCTGTTGGGGGCCTTGCTCTTTTTGACCCTGCCGGTGGTGGTGAAGCTGTCCATCACCGTCTACGTCGACCTGGGGCTGGTGTTTTTTTCCACCGCTGCTCTGCTGGCCCTGGTGCGGTGGCTGGAAAGCGGCCACCGGCCGCGGCATCTCATCGCCGCCGGCATCTGGTGCGGGCTGGCCATGGGCACCAAGCCCAACGGGATGGTGGTCTTCGTCCTGACGGCGCTGGCGGCGGCCTTCATGGGCAATCGCCGCTGGCCGTCTATAAAAACAGTCGGATGGGCTCTGGCCTTCGCGCTGGCGGCCCTCATCGTCTTTTCCCCCTGGATGGTGCGCAATCTGCACTGGAACGTCAGCCCGATCTACCCGTTGCAGCTGCCCCAGTGGCCAAAGGTGGAAGACCAGGCGTCGGACGAGGCCGAGCCGCGGCCGGTGGGCATCAACCATTTCATCTACCGCCACCTGGCCTTGGGCGAGTCGGGGTGGCGCATCGCCGCCATTCCGCTGCGCGTCTTCTTCGAGGGGCGCGACGACGACCCGCGGTACTTCGACGGGCGCCTCAACCCGTACCTGCTGATCTTTCCCCTGGCGGCCCTATGGCCCGGCCGCCGGCGGGACCCGGTGCGCGACCGGGAGATTTACCTGCTGGCCGGCTTCAGCTTCTGCTACCTGATGATCGCCTTTTTCGGCACCGACATGCGGGTGCGGTACCTGGCGCCCATCTACGGGGCGCTCACAATCCTGAGTGTCTACGGCATGGCAAGGCTGGCGAGAGGGCAAGAAGAGGGCGCCGCACCGGCTTGGCGCCGCCTGGCGGTGGGCGGGCTGGTGGCGCTTCTGCTGGTGCCCAACGCGGTTTATCTCTCCGGGCTGTTCCAGCGGGTGCGGCCCCTGGATTATCTCGGTGGAGGGGTGGACCGGGACGCCTACCTGGCGCGGCACCTGGCCGAATACCCGGTCTTGCGGCACGCCAACGCCAATCTGGCACCCGACGCCCGCATCCTGGCGCTCTACCTGGGCAACCGCCTCTACTACAGCCGGCGCCACACGGTGGATGCCATCGGCATCTTCGCCCGGGCGATGCAAGCGGCCGACGATGCCGATGGTGTCTGCCACCGGCTCAGACAGGCGGGATTCACCCACCTCATGGTCCGCCACGACCTCTTTGCCAACTGGGTGGAAAACAACTGCGACGAGGCCTGTCGACAGCGCCTGGGCGAATTTGCCCGCCATCACCTGAAGCCGTTGCATCGGAATGGACCCTACGAGCTGTTCGAGATGACCGGTTGCGGGGGATGAGGCAAAAACCCCAATTCGAAATTCGAAGCACGAAATTCTAAACCCCAGTGAAACGGGCTCCGCATTTCACGGGGCAGGCAAGTTCAAATTCTTAAAATTCCAACAAGCCGAACCAAAGCACTATTGCCTTTGTTTGGAATTTTTGTCATTCGAGTTTGAGGGTTTGTTTCGGATTTCGAATTTTGTGCTTCGAATTTTTCAGCGTACGGACTGGCGGGTTTCAAAATTCCAGGATCCGCTTCGAGCCCCTCGTTCAGATTGGTCGGGTCATGCAGATTGTAAATCAAATTGACAATTTGTAAATACTGCAGTAGCCTTCATTCCCATGATCCCCCGCGATGTCCAACCATACATGCACCAACTCTTGACCGGATTTCCCATTGTTACGGTCACTGGTCCGCGACAATCGGGGAAAACCACCCTGGCC
>JAQVTF010000018.1 GCA_028700185.1 Desulfobacteraceae bacterium
ATGATGTACATCAGGCCGGGCACGCCGATGAAGCCGCCTACGGCAATGGTGGCGGCCAGCATGCCGGTGGCCAGTCCCACCGGAACGGTAAACCACAGCGAGATGCGCACCTTGGCGGTTTTGAAGGCGATCATCGGCCAAAGCTCGATCTTTTGCAGGGCCCGGGCGATGCGGGTCGCTTGCGGCGCGGTGGCGGGGGCGGCAGTGCTTTTGATCACATCCCGCAGGATGAATCCGCCGACACTGACCAGCACGGCGACGAAGGCCAGACTGACGTAGAGGTTGGAGCCGGCCTGGCCCCACCTGTCCAGAATCAGCTTTTGGACATGAATGCCGATCTGGACCCCGATTTCCGCCGACGCCCCCAGGATCAGCCCCAGCTTGACGTCCACCTGGCCGTAGCGGGCGCGCTTTATCGATCCCACCAGGGCCTTGGGAAACTTGTGGCACATGTTGCTGGCCACCGCCACGGTGCCCGGCACCCCGAGGCTCATCATGCCGGGGGTGAGGACGAAGGCCCCGCCGGAACCGATGAAGCCGCTGACCAGTCCGCCGACAAAGCCGACACCGAACAAGAAAAGGACCGAGATGAGGTTGAGGTCGATGAACTGAATGATTTCGCTTCCCGTCGCGTGCATGTGTTCTCCTTTCCAACCCAAATTCGTGTCTTTGCCCAATTTTCCCGCAGGATCAGACGCTCAAGCGCGCCCGGGGCCGCGTGTCCTTGCGTTTGACCGGTTTGACCGCCTTCGGCTGCACCCCGGTGCGTTTGGAGGCTTCGATGCCCAGGGCCGACCAGAAGTAGCTGGTGAAATTGCCGTGAATGTAGGAAAACAGGAACACCGTGGCCACCGGAACGAGGGCGTAGAACTTGCCCCGGGTGGCCAAAGACATCAGCGGGTCGGCAAAGTAGAAGACCGCCGCGTAGATCGCCGCCGCGGCCGCGCCGAAGACGAAGGTTTTCTGAACGTTTTTTTTCCGCGATACGTTTTCTGCCATCTGTTCTCCTCCTCTGGGTGAATGAACATTGAAAAATTTCAAAGCGGCGCGGCCGATGCCGTGTCGCCGGGCAAGCGATAGAGTGGATGAAGGGCAAAGGCGTCCGGTCTCCACCACCGCGGCGAAGACCGGCACGGAAACCAGGGATCTCACTTCCCTCAGGGCGATGTCGGGTTCCAGGATGACGAACGCGATGCCGCGGCTGGCGGCGATGAGGTCGGCCACGGTTCGGGCCACCTTGCCCGGGGCGATGACGATCTGGGCGTGAACACCCCGCCGCCGGGCCTGTTCCATCAACAGGGCGCCGTTGATCCGTGCCTTGACGATGAACGCCGGCCGACAGGCAGGGGGGGCCGTATTCCGGGGAAGCGGGTCCGTGTACAAGGCGATGAGGTCCAGACCAAGACGCTGGGCGATTTTCAGCACGGCGGAGAACACCTCGGCCGTGAGGCCTCCGGTGCGCGATACCACCAGGATGCGCTTGCGGATCTGGGGCATCGGCCATCGGTCCGGGGGGACGGGGCGGGCCGCGACGGCCTCCATGGCATGAAATTGGCTTTCCATGGCCGCCAACTTTAGCAACGGATGTGCCAGTGATATATAGTGCTATAAAATCTAATAGTTAACGTTTCATGGAGATGATTTCGGGCCCGATAGGCGTTACAATTTGCAACGCTTGATGGCGGCGTGGCACCGGCTAATCGGGGAACGCCGAAATTTCAGGAAGTTCCCAGAGGATAACGGACTGTTTCAGATTGCAACAGCTACGGTGGGTCGTGCTTCATTTTGCAGCGCTGATAACGAATCGCAGGGACGCTCATTTTTGACAAAATTGAACCTTTCGGTTTAGGATAACTCAAAATTCAAGCCTCAAGAGGACGGGCGAGACCATGCTATTTAAACGAACCGCGGATGAAGTCGAAGAGAACAAGCCGCTGGCCGACCTGAAGATCCGCATTGAACATGCCAACCTGCCCGACGCGGCCCGGGAGACGGCCAACCGGGAATTCGGAGCGCTGGAAAAGATGGATTCCGCCCAGGCCGAGTATCCCATCGGGCTGGCTTATCTGGAGTATATTCTCAGCTTGCCCTGGAACCGTTTCACCGAAGATCACTCGGACATCGGCCGGGTCCGGCAGGTGCTGGATCGGCGCCATTACGGTCTGGCCCAGGTCAAGGAACGGGTCGTGGAGTATCTGGCGGCCAAAACCCTGCGCCGTCTCAAGCCGCGGCGGGTGCTGGTGGTGGACGACGAGGAGATCGCCCGGGCCAACCTGGAGCATGTTTTTTCCAAGGAAGGCTACCAGGTGGAGACGGCCGCCGACGGCATCGAAGCCATGGAACGCCTCCGGCGGACCCCGGCGGATATCGTGATCAGCGATTTGAAGATGAGCCGGATGGACGGGCTGCAGCTCCTCGGTCAGATCCGCGAAGATGTGCCGGAGACCGAAGTGGTGCTGGTCACCGGTTACGGCACGGTGGATTGCGCCGTGACGGCCCTGCGCCAGGGAGCGGCCCATTACCTGTGCAAACCGGTGGACATTGCCGAGTTGAAAAAAACGGTGCGTGAAATCCTGGACCGCAAGCGCAGTATTCAGATCAGCCGGGGGCCGGTGTTGTGCTTCAGCGGGCCGCCGGGGACGGGAAAAACTTCAGTGGGTCGCGCCGTGGCCGAGGCCTTGGGCCGCAAGTTCGTCCGCTTTTCGGTGGCCGGCCTCCATGACGAAGCAGAGATCCGGGGCCACCGGCGCACTTACGTGGGGGCCATGCCCGGGCGCATCACCAAGGAACTCCAGCGCCTCGAGGTGCTGAACCCGGTGTTCATGCTCGACGAAATGGACAAGATCGGTCAGGATTTCCGCGGGGATCCCGCCTCGGTGTTCCTCGAGGTGCTCGACCCGGAGCAGAACAGCCGTTTTCTCGACCACTATCTCGATATTCCCCTGGACCTGAGCCGGGCGATGTTCATCGCCACGGCCAACGACATCGGCCGCCTGCCGGGCCCTTTGTTGGACCGGATGGAAGTGATCGCCTTCCCCGCCTACACCGAGCGTGAGAAGCGGCACATCGCCCGGCGCTACATTGTGCCGGGCCAGTTGGCGGAAAACGGCCTGGACCCGGCGGCGGTGCGCTTCAGTGACGAGGCGCTGATCCGTATCATTGAGGACTATACCCGGGAGGCGGGGCTGCGCAACCTGGAGCGCGAGATCGCAGGGGTCTGCCGCAAACTGGCCCGCATGACCCTGGAAGCCGGCAACCGGATGGCACCGGTGACGGTGGATGCCGATACCGTGACCGGTCTGCTGGGGCCACGCAGGTTCAGCCGGGAAGCGGCCGAAAGCGGCAGCCGCATCGGTGTGACCACTGGATTGGTCTGGACGGAATTCGGCGGAGAGCTGATCTTCGTGGAGACGGCGCGCATGAAGGGCACCGGCCGGCTGATGCTCACCGGGTCTCTGGGCGACATCCTGCGCGAATCGGCCCAGACGGCCCTGAGCTATATCCGTGGCAATGCCGCGACGCTGGGGGTGGATCCGGATTTCTTCGGTGCCAGCGACATCCACATCCACTTTCCCGCCGGGGCCGTTTCCAAGGACGGCCCCTCGGCCGGGGTGACGGTGGCCTTGGCGTTGATTTCGCTGCTCACCGATCGACCGGCACGTAGCGACGTGGCCATGAGCGGGGAGTTGAGTCTCAGCGGCCGGATTCTGCCGGTGAGCGGGCTGCGGGAAAAGTGCCTGGCGGCCCGCCGGGCCGGGGTTCGGACGGTGATCCTGCCGGCGCGCAACCGCGCCGAGATCGAGACCTTGGCGCCGGATGTCACCGAACACCTGGAGATCACGCTGGCCGGAGAACTTGCCGAGTTGATTCCCCTCGTGCTGATGCCGGTCAGTCCGAGTCGATCTGGTAGCGCTTGAGTTTGCGCCACAGAGAAACCCGGTCGATGTTGAGGATCCGGGCGGCCCGGGTCTTGTTGCCGCCGACCTCCTCCATCACGGCCAGGATGTACCGACGTTCGTTTTCCTCCAGCGTGGGCCACGGGTGCGGCTCCCGGCGGGCAATGCGCAGGGCGCTCCCGTCGACTTCTTCCAACAGGTGCGGGGGGTCGATCTGCGGGCCGTCGCACAGGGCCAGGCCCCGGGCCACGATATTCTCCAGTTCGCGCACATTGCCGGGATAATCGTAGCGTTGCAAGCGGTCCATCACTTCGGGGGCCACCGTTTTGACCGCGGCGCCGACGGGGGTGTGCTTGGCGATGAAGTGGCGCACCAGCAGGGGGATGTCCTCGCGGCGCTCGGCCAGGTTGGGCAGGTGCAAGGCGATGACGTTGAGCCGGTAGTAGAGATCCTGGCGGAAGGCGCCTCGTTCCGCCTCCTTTTTCAAATCCTTGTTGGTGGCGGCCAAAACGCGGATATCGGCGGTGATCTCCTGGGTGCCCCCCACACGCCGGAAACTGCGCTCTTGCAGGACCCGCAGCAGGTTGACCTGCATCGGCAAAGGCAGGTCTCCGATTTCGTCCAGAAACACCGACCCGCCGGATGCCGCCTCCAACAGTCCCTTTTTTTCCCGCCCGGCACCGGTGAACGCTTCGCGTTCGTGGCCGAAGAGTTCGTTGGCGATGAGCTCCGGGGAGAAGGCGCCGCAGTTGACGGCCATGAAGCGGTGATCGGCACGGGGGGACAGTTCGTGCACCGCCCGGGCCACCAGTTCCTTGCCGGTGCCGGTTTCACCGGCGATCAGCACCGTGCAATCCAGGGCGGCCACCTGGCGGATCATCTCCTTGAGGGCCAGTATCGCCTGGCTCTGCCCCACGATGCGTGCCAGGCCGGATTGATCGGCCACCCGTCGACGCAGGTCCCGGACTTCCTTTTTCAGCCGGCGCTTTTCCAGCGCCTTTTCCACGATGAGACCAAGCTCTTCGATCTGGATCGGCTTGGCGATGTAGTGGTAGGCCCCTCGTCGCATCGCTTCCACCGCGGTGTCCACCGAAGCGTAGCCCGTGACCACCACCACTTCGGCGGCGGGTTGAAGTTTTCTGGCCCGGGCCAGCACTTCCAGGCCGTCCACGGGGTGCATGCGCAGATCGGTGAGTACGAAACCGATCTCCGTATCCACCAGCCGTTCGATGGCCTCGGCCCCGTTGGCGGCCGTGACGATCCGGTAGCCTTTTTTGCCCAGCGAGTGGGCGAGGTTTTCCCGGGTGATGGCCTCGTCGTCGACGATGAGAAGGGTTTCCCTATCCACCGTTGGCATTCTCCGTGCCGGTGGCGGCGTCCAGGGGCAGACGAATGACGAAGACGGCGCCTTGCCCGGGCTCGCTTTCCACGGCGATGCCGCCGCGGTGCTGCTTGATGATCCCGTAGGCGACGGCCAGTCCCAGGCCGGTGCCCTGGTTGTCGCTCTTGGTGGTAAAAAAGGGGTCAAAGATCCGGCCGCGGGCCTCGGCGGGAATGCCGGGCCCGGTGTCCTGCACCGTGATGACCACCTGGCGCGTCGCTTCATCGACGGCAGCCTTCAGGGTGATGCGCCCCGGTCGGGAACCGATGGCCTGGACGGAGTTGAGGAGCAGGTTGAGCAGCACTTCCTGAAACCGCTGGACATCCACCTGTACCTTGAGATCCGGCGGGATGTCAGTGTGCACCACCACCTCGGCCGGCACCTGGGCGGCCACCAGGGTCAAGGCCCGCTTGGCGATGACCGCCAGCTCGATCCAGCGGGTGGAAAAAACCTTGGTCCGTGAAAATTCCAGCAAGCCCTTGACGATGTCCCGCGCCCGGATCGTCTCCTGGTCGATGTTGTCCAGCATCTTACGCATGAACGGCGGATCGCAGGAATCCAGTTCATCGATGGCAATCTGGCACGAGGTCCAGATATTGTTCAGGGGGTTGTTGAGCTGGTGGGCCACCCCGGCGGCCATGGTGCCTAAGGAAGAGAGCTTCTGGGCCTGGATCATCTGGGCCTCATGGCGTTGGAGTTCCTCCACCATGTGGTTGAAGGCCTCCATCAGCTGGCGCATTTCGATTTCGCTGGCCTGGACGGGAATTTTTTCGAAACGGCCGCCGGCGATGTGTTCCGTGGTGCGGCGAAGGAGGTGCAGCAGCTTGAAAAATTTGCGGAAGGCAAGAAAGGGGAGCACCGCGCCGAGCGCCAGCGCCGCGGCGAAGACCGCGATTAACTGGACCCGCAGGGTCTCGAGGATGTGCCGGATCATGCTGCGCTCGAAGGCCACTTCCTGCTCGGCCAAATCGAGCATCCGCTGGCCCAGTTCACGAACGTCTTCCAGCAGCAGGGTCGAACGTTGGTAGTTGTCCTCGATGGCGTTGGCATCGGCGATGTCCTCCATCCGATCCCGATAGGCCCGTACCGCATTCTGCAGGTCACTGAGCAGGGGTTGGCTGCGCAGGGTCAAGCCCCGCTGGCCGATGCTTTCCACCAGATCCAGGGCTTTGGCCATGTAGCGCCGGTTCTCTTCGAGGTCTTCCCGTTTTTGATAGAGGAGATAATTTTTCTCGTACCGTCGGATCTCCAGGATGACCCAGTTGAGGTTATCCGCCAGCTCCACCACTTCGAGTTTGCGGCCGACGGTTTCCAGGTCGTCGAAGGACACCTTGCCCACGGCCCCCAAAGCGATGCCGTAGCTGATCAATATCAGGATGATTTTCTGCTTCAGGCTCACGGAACGCCAGTTGATGTTCGCCATGGCAGCGTCTTCCTTGCGGCTGATGGCCCCTGCTTCTCACAAGAGGGCAGGGCGAGCGGAATCTCAAAAAAATAGAAACACTTGCGGCATCAGCATGCCACAGCGCCCCGTGGATGGCAAGGCGACCGATGGAACCGTCTGGTATCGTCCATCTTTTCTACAACGGCGGTGACAAGGAAGCGTCTTCCCGGTCGTTGGCGATGCCAAAGAGCCGGCAGGTGTTGTCCCAGATCACCGGCGCCAGGGTTTCCGGCGCCTCTTGACGCACTTCGGCCACCTTGAACAGGACGGTGCGCACGAAGGCCGGCTCGTTGCGTCGGTGTCGATTGCGCTCGGGGGTGGGGGTGAGGTAGGGCGCGTCGGTTTCCACCAGGAGCCGGTCGATGGGAATTTGAGGCACCATGGCGCGCAGGTCCCGGCCGCGAGCGGCGAGGGTCACGATTCCGGTGATGCCGATGTAAAACCCCATTTCAAGGTATTGGTACAGCTCCGGGGCGATGCCGGAGAAGCAGTGGACCACGCCGCGGCGGCCGATCCAGTGGTGGGCGCGCAACAACTCCAGCAGCCGGCCGCCGCTGTCCCGTTCATGCAGGATGATGGGCAGGTTCAATTCGCTGGCGATTTCCAACTGGCGCACGAACCAGCGCTCCTGGTCGGCCCGGGGGGAATGCATGCGGTTGAAGTCCAGGCCGATCTCTCCCCAGGCCCGCACCTTGGGGCTGGCGGTGAGGGCCTTGATTCGCGCCAGCATCGATTCGCTGCATGCGGCCGTGTCATGGGGATGAACCCCCACCGAGGCCCAGCACCCTTCGCATTGCTCAGCCAGGGCCACCGCCCGGCGACCGCACGCCTCGTCGATGCCGACAATCATGGCGGCACGCACCTCGTTTTCGCTCATGCGGGCCAATACCTGCGGCAGGTCGTCGGCGAAGGCATCATCATTCAGGTGGCAGTGACTGTCGAAAATCTTCATGTCGTGAAAATTTAATGGCTGAGGCCGGTTTAAAAATATGGATTCAAGACCTGAAACGGGCACCTTCAAACAGGGTCCTCGCCTACCACAGCTTGTGTTCAAAAAGCAAATTCAGTATAGGATTTACCCTTGATTTAATAATGGGTATATGCTTGTTTGGTCGACGTGAAAATTTCTTCGATACCTGGCGCAAAAGCCGGGGCGACTGTTTCGGCGTACCTTGTACGGAGGTGGCTATGTTCAAAATTGTCAGACGAGAAGAGATGTCCCAGGGCAACGTGGTTCTCAATGAAATCGAGGCGCCCAAGATCGCGGCCAAAGCCAAGCCCGGTCAATTCGTCATCCTGAAAGCCAACGAGGAAGGCGAACGGATTCCCCTGACCATGGCCGACACCGATCCGGCCAAGGGCACCATCACCATCATCTACATGGTGGTGGGAAAGTCCACCGCACTGTTCAAATCCCTCAAGGTGGGCGAAGGGTTTCAGGATGTGATCGGTCCCCTGGGTAAACCGACCCACGTCGAGAAGGTGGGCACGGTGGTGTGCGTCGGCGGGGGAACCGGCGTGGCGGTGCTCTATCCCATCACCCGGGCCATGAAGAAGGCGGGCAACCGCGTGGTGGCCATCATCGGCGCGCGCAACAAGGACCTGCTGATCATGGAAGATCTGATGCGCGAGGCCAGCAATGAGCTCATCGTCTGCACCGACGACGGGTCCTACGGCCATCACGGTTTCGTCACCGACAAGCTCAAGGAAGTCATTGAGCGTGAAAAGGTCGACCAAGCCGTCTGTATCGGCCCGGTGCCCATGATGAAGTTCTGCTCCAAGCTGACCAAGGAATACAACGTACCCACGCTGGTAAGCCTCAACCCCATCATGGTGGACGGCACCGGCATGTGCGGCGGCTGTCGGGTCACGGTGGGCGGCAAGACCAAGTTCGGCTGTGTGGACGGTCCCGAATTCGACGGTCACCAGGTGGACTACGACGAACTGATGATGCGGCTCCAGGCCTACTGCGAGGATGAGAAACGCTGCTACGAGCATTACTGCACGCTTCACGACGCCAAATAAACCGGTGCCCGTCAGCCGCCCGGGGCTTCAACAGGCTGAAATAAACAGTTTTGATCCGCTCAAAACTGATCATTTTCCAGATGCATCCGTTCTATCGTCAATACCGATTCAAGGGGCGTATCGCGTCCAACGGGGAGGAAAAGGATGACGGAAACAGAAAAAAAGAAAAAAGCCGATCGCACGCCCATGCCCGAGCAGGCGCCCGAGGTGCGGCGGCGCAACTTCCTGGAAGTGCCCACCGGTTACACCGAAGAAATGGCCGTCACCGAGGCTCAGCGCTGTCTGCAGTGCAAAAACCCCGGTTGCGTGAAGGGATGTCCGGTGAACGTGGACATCCCCGGTTTCATCAAATTCATCGCTGAACGCAAATTCACCGAAGCGATCCGTCACATCTGGACCACCAACAGCCTGCCGGCCGTCTGTGGCCGGGTCTGCCCCCAGGAAAACCAGTGCGAAGGACAGTGCATTCTGGGCAAGAAGGGCTTGCCGGTGGCCATCGGCAACCTGGAACGCTTTGCCGCCGACTGGGAACGCGAGCAAGGCACCGGCGCCCTGCCGCCCAAACAGTCGTCCACCGGCAAGCGGGTGGCGGTGGTGGGCTCGGGCCCCTCCGGTTTGACCGTGGCCGGCGATCTCATCGTCAAGGGCCACGACGTCACTGTCTATGAAGCCTTTCACAAGGCCGGCGGCGTGCTGGTGTACGGGATTCCCGAATTTCGTCTGCCCAAGGCCATCGTTGCCCAGGAAGTCAACTTCCTCGAGCGGCTGGGGGTCAAGGTGGAGTGCAACGCGGTGGTGGGGCGTACCGTGAGCTTGGACGAGCTGTTCGAAGAAGGCTACGATGCCATTTATGTCGGCGTTGGCGCCGGCCTGCCGCGGTTCATGAATATTCCGGGTGAAAACCTCATCGGCATCCTATCGGCCAACGAGTATCTGACCCGGGCCAACCTGATGAAGGCCTACAAGTTCCCCGAAGTCGACACCCCCATCCCCCATGGCAAGAACGTGGTGGTCCTGGGCGCCGGAAATGTGGCCATGGACTCGGCCCGCACCGCCATGCGCCTGGGGGCCGACTCGGTGCGCATCGTCTATCGGCGCAGCCGGACCGAAATGCCGGCCCGTGGCGCGGAAATTCACCATGCCGAAGAGGAGGGGATCGAGTTCTTCCTGCTGACCAATCCCACCCGCTACATCGGCAACGAAAAGGGGCGGCTCATCGGCATGGAATGCCTCAAGATGGAACTGGGTGAACCGGATGCCTCGGGTCGTCGTCGGCCGGTGCCCGTCGAGGGAAGCGAATTCCAGCTCGAATGCGACCTTTGCATCGTGGCGGTGGGCTCGGGGGCCAATCCGTTGTTGACCTCCTCCACCGAGGATATGAAGCTGAACAAGTGGGGTTACATCATCGCCGATGAAGAAACCGGCAAGACCACCAAGAAGGGGGTCTGGGCCGGTGGAGACATCGTCACCGGTGCGGCCACCGTCATCCTGGCCATGGGCGCGGGCCGCAAGGCCGCCGACTCGATTCACAAGTACCTCACCTTCGGCTGGTAACACTTCGCTTTCCAGCACCGTTGAAACACAAAAGACCGGGGGGTCGCCTACACGTGGCGGACCCCCGGCCTTTTTCGGATGGAACGACCCGTCCGGTCCGCCTTCGGAAAGCCCCACCCCGACTCACAGACCACCTCAGCCAAATTTTTTTAAATGGCCAGAATACCTTAACTTTAGTCGCTTTAGCGCACTTGCTACTTTAACTATAAGCGGACTTGCAACTTTAGCTCATCAGTCCACTTGTCACTTTAGTTCACTTGCAACTTTAGCTCATCAGTCCACTTGTCACTTTAGTTCACTTGCAACTTTAGCTCACTTGAACAGCTACCCCCCGTTTCAGCGCCGGGGGCTGTAGTGGCGCTTGAGCCAACAGCTCAGGCCATCCAGGCCCGGAAACAGCACCCGCTCGGTGATGCCGGCCTGATCGAGCTTGTCGCGGATTTCCCACTTGAGGGCCGCCGGAATCACAATGCGCCGACAGATGCGGGGGTGCTGGCAGAGCCAGTCGTCCATGACGAGATCCACCCGGGACATGAGGCTGAAGAGGGCATACTGGTTGACGATGCGGTCGTCCAGGGATGGCGGCTCGAAGAAGATCGCGTAAGTGCCCGGCGACAGACCCGGGAGAAGCTTGAGAGTATCGATGGCCTCGGAAAGCAGCTCGGCGGTGAACACATTGGCCCCCTCCTGATCCAGGTGCTGGTGGAGGCGATGGGGGAGATGCTGGTGGACGTGTACGTAGTTGACCGCCCAGATGACGGCGTCTTCATTGAACTTCTCGATGTTGGCAGTGGCAAAATGCATGGCGAAAAACGGCGAGTAGGTCCAATCGAGAAGCCGCGTGGGCAGCCCGTGGTGCTGGGCCACCGAAATCAGCTGCCAGACGGAGCCGCTGCCCAGAACGTCGCGATGGGCGTACTTGCGGAAGTTGCGCAACAGGTGGCGTTCCAGGTTCGGGTAGTCTCCACCGAGGCGCATGAGGGTCGTTTCCAGCCGGTAGCGACAGTCAGAAAGCCCCCGAAAGGCGTAGCGCGACCGGTAGCGCAGAATGTCCGGGTTCCAGGCGTCTTCAAAAAGCCGATCCTGCAGTTCGTTCCAGCTCCTGACACGGATATCGGCAATGGGGGTGCCCATGGTGGTGTCCTTTCTGCTCAGCCAAGGACCATGTCGCCATGGGTGACGGCCGCGTCCTGGAGCAACCCCAATAGCGGACGCAGCCGCATCGAATAGTCCGGCTTGATTTCGATGTAGGCGACCGGATGACATTGTTCGATGATCATGGGGCGGTATTCCTTCGGTTGAGGGGGCTTCGCCGCGCCCGGCTCAGGCAGCGGCAGCAAGCCTTCGATGCGCCAGGAGCAGACCCGCCGGGACGATGGCCAAGGCGGCCAGGTCGACATTGTAAAAAACGAATCCGCCCAGACTCGCTACCATGGCCAGCAGGCACAACCACGTCCGGTTGCCCCAGACGGCCAGCAGGGAAAACGCCAGGGCCAGCCAGCCGAAGGCCTGATGGTACATCAACCATCCCAGCACACTGCGGCTCAGACAGTAAAGGCCCGACGGATCTTGCATGCATGGCGCCGCGAGCCGGTCCCATTCCAACCAGACAAAGCGCAACCCCGTCAACAGTCCGTAGGCCGTCATCAGCCCCAGGCCCACTGCCCCCAAAGGGCGCAGCGAGGCGCCACGGCCCTGCCGCCAAAACGGGTAGGCCAGCAGCAGGCAGATCGCCACCCAGGCATCCGCCTGCCAGTTCAGCGGCGTTTCCTGGATGAAGATGACGGCGGCACCGGTTGTCAGGATCAGGGCCACCAGTCCTTCGAGCCCGGTGGAAACCTCTGATGGGCGGTCGGCCCGGTACCAGAGCCAGGCGTAGGTTAGGGCGGGCAGGAAAAAGCCGCAGTTGTGAAAACTCCGGTAGCGGGGGGCAACCACCAGGCCCGCCACCGCCACCAGCGCCAGTCCGACCACCACGAGACGATGGATGGAAATGAAGGCGCCCCAGCGTCCCGTTTCCGGCCTCGGGGGCCCCTGGCGACGCAGCAGGTCCAGGGTGGCCGCCAAACTGAGCCGTTGGGGCAGGGCTCGTCCGACGGCGGCGGAAAGAAGGAGGAAATAGGCGATGATCGCCTGAGCCATCACCAGCGCGGCCCAGACAAGCTGTCCCGCATGATGGGAAACCACGGTGAACTGTTCGCCCTGGAGCACGATCAACACGGCTCCCAACGGCGCCAGCATTGAAAAGCCGATCCATTGAAAACGGCTTTCACCAAAACTGCGGCCGGCAAGCGGCAAGGTGAGCAGCACCAGGCCGACGGACAGCCCGAACCGGAGCCACCCGTCGGGATGTTTGGAAACCGGGCCGGCAAATACCGACTTCTCCCTGCGGTGGGTATCGTAGAGCCCCCAGTAGCCGCCCACGGCGCCTTCGTTGGCCCGTTTCCAGGGTTGATCAAAAGCTTCAATGAGGTTGTAGGGCCACTGGGCCGCCTCGGCCATGGCCACGAAGCCGCGCACGAAGCGGGCCTGGTTCACCGGACTGGGCAAGGCCGCTTCCCGCATGCGGCCGCGGGAGGGCCAACCGGCCTCCCCGATGACGATTTGCCGGTCCGGAATCTTGGCGCCGACGGTTTGCCGGATGCTTTTGACGTGGGTTACGGCGTCGTCGATGGCCACCGGGTCGTCCTCCCAGTAAGGAAGAATGTGGATGGTGACAAAATCCACCGCAGGGGCCACCTCGGGATGCTTGAGCCAAAATTCCCAGACATCGGCATAGGTCACCGGTATGTCGGGGAGCACGGATTTGACCTCCCGGATGTAGGCGGCAAGTTGAGCCCCGGTGACTTCCCGGCGCAGCAGCGCCTCGTTGCCCACCACCACCGCCCTCACGCAGGACCGGTGACGCCGGGCGATGGCGATCACCTCGGCCAGTTCCCTGCGGGTGGCCACGGGATCGGCGCTCACCCAGGCGCCAAGCAGCACCTTGAGGCCGTGTTTTTCGGCCGACCGTGCCACGGGCGCCATCCCCAGGGCCGAGTAGGTACGGATGCCGTCGAATCGGCGTGCCAGGATGGCCAGGTCCGCATCGATGCGCCGGGGAGAAAGGGTCGGCCCTTCCGGCCCGAGGTTCAGGGGTGACTCGTCTTTTGCAAAGGGGGCGTACGATACGCTCTGAAGCCGCTTTGCGGCGGCCAGGTCCGCCTCCGGTATCGGCCGGGGACGGCCCAACACGTGCCAGAACCCCGAAAGGAGGACCAGCATGAGCCCGTAGGCAAGGAATCGCTTGATCATCGGGGCCTGCGGCGAGAATTAGTTGACCAGGCTCTGGATCGGGGCCGGGATCAGGCCACCGCGGCGGATGAAGGCGTTGGGGCCGGCAGCGTGGTTCACCGGCAGAATCACCGATTCCCCCAGTAGTCCGCCGAAACGAGCGTAGTCTCCCGCAGCCTTACCCGGTACCGGAATCAGGCGGCAGGCGGTGGTTTTCTTGTTGATTACCCCGATGGCCATCTCGTCGGCGATGATGCCGGCCAGAGTTTCCACACTGGTGTCTCCCGGCAGGGCCACCATGTCCAGGCCCACCGAGCAGACGCTGGTCATGGCCTCGAGTTTCTCCAGCCCCAGGTCCCCCCTTTGGGCTGCCTCGGCGATGTTGAGGTCTTCGCTGACGGGGATGAATGCCCCGGAAAGGCCGCCGACATTGCAGGAGGCAAAGGCGCCTCCCTTCTTGACGGCATCGTTGAGTAGGGCCAGGGCCGCGGTGCTGCCGGGCACTCCGATGGACACCAGCCCGAGGCTTTGGAAGATCTCTCCGACGCTGTCGCCCACGTTGGGGGTCGGCGCCAGGGAGAGGTCCACCACGCCGAAGCGCAGGCCCAGGCGTTCGGCCACCTCGCGGCCGATGAGCTCCCCGACCCGCGTCACCTTGTAGGCGGTCTGCTTGATCAGCTCCGAGAGCCGTCCCAGATCCAGTCCCGGATTCGCCGCCACGGCTCGATCCACGGCGCTCTTGACCACTCCCGGGCCGCTGACGCCCACGTTGATCACCGCATCCGGTTCGCCCACGCCCAGATAGGCGCCCGCCATGAAGGGGACGTCCTGGGGGATGTTGGCAAAAACGCACAGTTTGGCACAGGCCAGTCCGTCGGCGTCGGCGGTGAGGGCCGCGGCCGCCTTGATGATTTCGGCCATGCGCAACACGGCGTCCACATTGATGCCGGCGCGGGTGGAGGCGACATTCACCGAGGCGCAGACCCGACCGGTTTCCGCCAAGGCCCGGGGCAAGGCTTCCATCAAGGCGGCGTCTCCGGCGGCGATTCCTTTTTCCACCAGCGCGGAAAAGCCGCCGATGAAATCAACCCGCGACGCTTCGGCCGCCTCATCCAGGGTTTGAGCCACCCGGCGCATGCCGTCGGCGTCCAGGGGAGCGGCCACCGCCGCGATGGGACTCACCGCGATGCGCTTGTTCACCACCGGGATGCCGTACTTGTCGCCCACTTCGTCGCAAACGGCAACCAGGTGACGGGACTTGTCGAGAATCTTGCGGCGAATGGCGGCGCAGGCGCGCACCGGATCCTGACGGGCGCAGTCAAAGAGGTTGATGCCCAGCGTGACGGTGCGCACATCCAGGTGCTCGTGGCGCAGCATGTCTATGGTCGAAAGGATTTCCCGGGGGTGCAGCATGGTTCAGATCCGATTCAAGGCTTCGAAGATATGCCGGTGCTGGATGCTGATATCCAGATCCA
Organism: Desulfobacteraceae bacterium; assembly: GCA_028700185.1. Taxonomy (GTDB): domain Bacteria; phylum Desulfobacterota; class Desulfobacteria; order Desulfobacterales; family UBA2174; genus UBA2174. The sequence goes on from JAQVTF010000018.1 coordinate 15,049, forward strand.
GGGCATCGGCTTCGACGCGCAGGTCGTTGCGCAGTTGTTTCTGGTCGATGGTGGCCGGAATGTCCACCTCGTAAATCATGACGTTGTCGCCGGGGGCCTCGCCACCTTTGAAGACGGCTTGCAGGTTGGTGACGTTGACGCCGTAGCGGGCCATCACGGCGGTGATGCGGGCCACCAGCCCCTTGCGGTCCGGTCCACGGGTGGTGATGACGAACGGTTCACGATCCGGCGATGGCACATAGATCGGCGGACCCGGGTGAACCGGCTTTACATGCACGTGTTGTTCAAGCGGGGCGAGCCCCGCCTGCAGGGCGGCTCGCAGCTGCTCCAGGGCCAGGGATTCGGGCAGGGTAACGATGAAGATGGCCGAAAACTCCGACTGCAGGATCGTCTGGGAGACGTTTTCGATGTTGCCATCCTGCCTGAGAATCAGGTCGGAGACCGCCGCGATGATCCCGGGCCGGTCCTGGCCAAGGATAGAGATAATTGCCTTGTTCATGGGTTGCTTTCCGCCGGGTTAAAAACGTCCGGATCGCCTCCGGGCCATCGAGTGGCCTATAGCCCCTTTTCCGCGGAACTTCAAGGGCCGCGCGCTTTTAGACCTTGAGCCATCCCCATCGCCTGTGATAGTTTTTTATCCGATCTTGTGGTGATTTGTCCGGTCCGGCATGGCGTGGCGCCTCAGGTCCACCGATGTCCGGTGCGGCATCCGAAAGGTTGATGTTGGTCTATAGAGCCGATCCAATGCCCCCATCGCGTCCGCTCACAGAATTTTTTCATACCCACAAGACCCTCATGGTCCTGGTGACCGTGGGGCTGCTTCTGGTTGAAATCGAAATTTTCGCCCTGGCGGCCATGAAGTCCGGGCATCAATCCCGGCTGGAGGTCTACAACCACCAGGGGCACTTGGTCTACGAGACCGACGGCACCAACCTGAGCCAGTTCAACCGTTCCTACTTCGAGAAAACCTTCGGTCCCCTGGATCAGTACGAGGTTCGCCTCAGCCGCCACGACCGGCCTTTTCCGTTCCGGGCCTGGTTCGTTGCGGCGGTGGGGGTTCCCCTGGGCATTGTGCTGTTGTTCGCCTTTGTGGTGCGCGCCGTTCAAGGCATTTTTCAAGGCCGCGGTGGTTCTCCGGAGCCTGTCATCGAAGGCGGTATGGATCGGCCCCCGGCGGACGACAGCCGTCTGGTGCGCCTCTTCGCCCAGTTCTCACGCCTCAACATCTTCGCCCTGGGCGCCCTGGTGCTGGGGTTGGTGCTGGCGTACTGGATCTTTCCCAACCTCGTCGTGTATCTGGGGCAGGTGGGACTGGAAACCCTCCTGCGCTTCAAGTGGTTCTTCATCGCGGCGGCAATGATGGGCTTCGGCCTGGTGGTTTGGATCATCTATCTGCGTTACCGGCTCGCCTGCAAGAGCATCGAAAGCCGGGAACAGGTGGAAAAATACCGTCTTCAACTGGAAAGCGGGAGCTCCCCGGAGGCTCCCAAACTTTTGGAATGCCACGAAATCAACCCTAGTCCAACGCCATCGGCAACCTCAACACGGAAGAACGGATGACCTCTTTAGATCCCTTTAACCATTTGTCCTTCGGCGGTTCGGCCGACCCTGACCGCCCCGTTCAGATCGCCACACCGCATCGGAACACCGACTTCGACGCCCTGGCCTGCACCATCGCCGCCACGTTGCTCTATCCCGGCGCCCTGGCGGTGCTGCCGCGCAGCCTCAACCCCAACGTGCGGGCTTTCCTGTCGATTCACAAGGATCATTTCGACACCTGCAACGCCAAGGACATCGACCTCCAGCAGGTGGGACGGCTCATCGTGGTGGACGTCAACCGCTGGGAGCGCCTGGAGGGTCTGTCGGCCCTGAAAAAGCGCCAGGACCTGGAGATCATCGTCTGGGACCATCACAACAACCCGAGCAACATCGACACCACCGAATGCTACCAGTCCGAGACCGGGGCGGCCATCACCCTGATGGTCCAGGAGCTTAAAGTGCGCAAGACGATGATTTCGCCCATCCAGGCGACGCTCTTTCTCACCGGGCTCTACGAGGACACCGGCCATTTGACCTTTCCCTCCACCCGGCCCGAGGATGCCTATGCCGCCGCCTGGCTTCTGGAGCGAGGGGCCGATCTCAACGTACTGGGCACCTTCCTGCGGCCCGCCTACGGCCAACGGCAGAAGGAGATTCTTTTTGAAATGGTGCGCACCGCCACGCGCACCCGGGTCGCCGGCCACACCGTGAGCATCGCCCACCAACAGGTGGACGGCCACGTGGACGGGCTGGCGGTGGTGGTTCGGATGTACCGGGAACTGGTGAATGTGGACGCCGCTTTCGGCATCTTCACCAGCGGCAACGGAGACCGCTGCATGGTGATCGGTCGTAGCAACGTGGAGGGCCTCAACATCGGCACCCTGATGCATGCCCTGGGGGGCGGGGGGCATCCGGGAGCCGGTTCGGCCATGCTGCGCCAAGTCAATCCCCAAGCGGTGGAAGAAATGATTCTGGAGCTGATTCGAGGCAACCAGCAAGCTTCGGTTCAGGTCAGCGACCTGATGTCGTTTCCGGTGGAGACCGTTCCTGCCGACATGACGATGGGGGAAGTGGCCAAGGTGTTGCACCGGAAGGGGTGCACCGGGTTGCCGGTGGTGGAGGCGGAAAAGCTGGTGGGGGTGATTTCGCGCCGCGATTTCCGCAAGCTCAAGCGCGAATCTCAATTCGATGCGCCGGTCAAGGCCTTCATGAGCCGGGATCCGGTGACCATCGGGCCGGGCATCAGTCCGGTGGCCGCCGCCCGGTTGATGGTCAAACACGACGTCGGCCGCCTGCCGGTGGTGGAGGATGACCGTCTCATCGGCATCGTGACCCGTTCCGATGTGATGACCTATTTTTACGATCTCATGCCGGATTGACCGCCGTCAACAAGACGCCAAGCGGGTTTTTCGCTGCCGCCCACGGGTTTTCCCGTCCTTCGGAGTGGGAGCGGCTTCAAATTTGGTCCCAACGCCCGCCGGCAAGGGTCCGCAAGTAGAAGCGAGCGATGGGGTCCAGGTCGTCGGGGAGGGGGCGCCCCGCGTTCTGATCCGCCAGAGCCCGACGCAGACCGGCGGCCATGGTCTTGCCAAGCTCCACCCCGAACTGGTCGAAGGGATTGATTCCCCAGACAAAGGCCTCGAAGACGGTGCGTGCCTCGTAGAAGGAGAGCAGGCGTCCCACATTGATGGCACCCAGGTCCTCCATCAGCAGGGTCGAGGACGGTCGATTGCCCTCGAACCGGCGCTCCGGCGTTCCCTCCGGTTTCCCCACCGCCAAGGCCCGGGACTGGGCCACGAGGTTGGCCCAGAGCTCTTGGTGGTTGGTGACGTCCTTGTGGCGTGCCTTGTCCTGCATCGAGTAGCGCGGCTGCACCACCCCGATGAACTCGATGGGAAAGGGACGCCCCTGGTGGGCGAGCTGGAAGAAGCTGTGCTGGGCGCAGGTGCCCGGCTCACCGAAAATGATGGGGCCCGTGGACACGGCCAGAAAGCGGCCTTCCAGGTCCACCGATTTGCCGTTGCTTTCCATGTTGAGTTGCTGGACGTGGGCCGGCAGCCTGGCCAACGGTTCGGCGTAGGGAATGATCCCCATGGCCGGGTAACCGAGAAAGTTGGTGTTCCAGACGGTGAGCAGAGCCGCCAGCAGGGGGAGGTTCTCTTCGGCCGGCGCCTCGGCGGCATGCTGATCCATTTCCGCGGCGCCCATGAGCAGCGCTTCAAAACGCTCGTAGCCCAGGTAAAGACTCAGGGGCACGCCGCCCACAGCCGAGGTGACGCTGTAGCGCCCGCCGATGAAGTCGAACATGTGAAAGGCGGCCAGCACAGGCCGTGCCGGATCGTCTCCCGGGCTTCCCTTAGCGGTGACGGTGACGGTGTGGCGGGCCGGATCAAGCCCTTTGGCACGCATGAAGTGTTCGGCCTGCAAGGCGTTGGCCATGGTTTCGGTGGTGGTGTAGCTTTTGGAGATCACCACCCAGAGGGTGGCTTCCGGGTCGATGGCCGCCACCACGCGGCCGAAATTGTGAATATCCACATTGGCGAGAAAATGCAGGCGCATCCCGGGGCGAGCGTCTTCGGCCAGGGCATGGGCGGCGAAGGCCGCGCCGAGATAGGAACCGCCGATGCCCACCACCACGATGTCCCTGAACGGCTTGCCGGTGGAACCGGTGATCCGTCCGGCGTGTACCGCGGTGGCAAATTCCCGGATCTGCTCGCGTACGGCGCGGATCTCGGGCATCACGTCCCGGCCGCTGACCCGCACCGGGGTCTGGTCGAGCCGCCGGGCGGCGGTATGCAAGGCGGCGCGTCCCTCGGTGGTGTTGACGATTTCCCCGCTGACCATTCGCCGGAAGGAACCGACCAGGTCCCGCTGGGATGCCAGGTCGAAGAGGGCGTCCATCACCGCCGGAATCACCCGCTGTCGCGAATAGTCGTAAAACAGACCGCCACCGGCGACGCTGAAAGCTTCCAGGCGGCCGGGGGCCTCGAGCAGACGACGCAGGTGATGTTCCGGTCCTTGCATCCGGGCCGCCAGGTCATTCAGTGCAGCCCAGGCGGGCAGGGTGATGGGAGAATCGAGGGGCATGGCGTTGCCTCCAATGACTTGGGGGTGATGGGATTTCAGGTGCGCCGCTGGGAGGAAACCGTCTCGGCGAGAATTTCCTGAACGCGATCGATGAGTCGGCAGTCCTTCTGACAATGAGGGAATTCCTCCCGCCGAAGACATTCCTTGCAGGGGCTCTTGATCAACTCGCCGACTTCGAAGTCGAAGCGCGAACGGAATCGGATGTAACGAATTTCGGGTTTCATTTCGCCTGAATTACGCTGGGTACCCGGTCCGTGAAGGACCAGGTCCGCAGATGGTTGCATCATCACGTCGAGATGATTACCATAACGCCTCGTGGTTCTTGAAGTCAAACCCCTTTCACCCGTCTTGGCACCGGATAAAGTCCATTTTGATATCTGCATAACCTATTGAATAGATCTAATAATAACCTAAAAATAAAAGTAAAATATTAAAGAAAAGGGCCAGGCTGCAGCGCCATGAATGCGACAACCAAGACCAAATCTCCATCCCGTTCTTCCCAAAACCCGCCGCCGCCCTCGGCTGGCAGCTTGATGTTCACCCTTCTGGTCGCAACGGGCGCCGCCGCCTGCGCCGGCGTACTGATGGGTTGGGGGTTGCTGGATCCCGCCGGCCCCCCGTTGATGGCCGCGGGGAGCGGCCCCCCTTCGATCTGGCAGTCCAGGATCATGCCCTTGGCCGGGGGAACCGTCGTTTGGCTGCTCTCCATGATCCTGATGTGGCGGGTTGCACGGCCGGCAAGGCGGTCGCTGCCCGCTGGTCCACCGGCCTCCGCCGATCAGGGGCCGGCGGAGGCCCGGGCCATGGTTCAAGCCCGCGAAACACGGCTGTTTGTGCATCTGCTGACGCGCTTGCAGCGCGAGGGACGCCTGATGGATTTTCTGGCGGAAGATCTGGAACGCTACGATGACGCCCAGATCGGCGCGGCGGCACGGAGCGTCCACGCGGGCTGCCGCCGGGTGGTGGAAAAACTGTTGGCGCCCCGACCCGTGATGACGGAAGGTGAAGAGGCTTCGGTGACGGTGGATGAGCATTACGATGCCACGGCCCTCACCCTCACCGGCCGTGTCGGTGACCGCCCCCCGTTTCAGGGGATCGTGCGCCACGCGGGCTGGCGGGCGACCCGGGTCGACATTCCCCTGCTGGCCGAAGAGACCGATCCCGCCATCATCGCTCCCGCCGAGGTCGAGGTGGTGGCGTGAGAGCCAGAGAAAGTCCTATGTCTCAAGACGCACGTTTCATTGTCGGTATCGACCTGGGGACCACCAACAGCGCCCTGGCCTACATCGATCTTCAGGCGGAAGCAGAGGACCGGCGCCGCATCCAGATCTTAGACGTCACCCAGTTGACCGGGCCGGGAGAGGTGAGCCGGCTGCCGGTGTTGCCCTCTTTCCTCTACCTGCCCGGTCGTTACGACATCGCTCCGGAAGCCATCGGATTGCCCTGGGCGCGGGCGAACGACCGCTTCGTGGGCGCCTTTGCCCGGGACCACGGCGCCAAGGTCCCCGCCCGCCTGGTCAACTCCGCCAAGAGCTGGTTATGCCACGGGCGGGTGGACCGAGAAGCGCCCATCCTACCCCGGGCCGCCGGTGACGATATCCCCAAGGTTTCTCCGGTGACGGCCACCGCCGCCTACCTGGAACATCTGCGCCGGGCCTGGAACCATCACTGGGGCCAGGACGAGGACTTGTACCTCGAACACCAACAGCTCGTCATCACCGTGCCGGCCTCCTTCGACGAGGTGGCCCGGGACCTCACCGCCAAGGCCGCGACCCTGGCCGGTCTGCCGGATGCCGTACTACTGGAAGAGCCCTTGGCCGCCTTTTACAGTTGGCTTTCCGACCACGAGGAAAGCTGGCCGAGCCAGGTGTCCCCCGGTGAACTGGTGGTGGTTTGCGACGTCGGTGGCGGCACCACCGACTTTACCCTCATCACCTTGCGCCCGGCTGAAGGGGGGCCGCGGTTCGAACGCATCGCCGTGGGCGACCATCTCATCCTGGGCGGCGACAATGTCGATATCGCCTTGGCCCGTTCGATCCTCGCCGGCATGGGCCGTTCCCCCGCCTCGGTGCCCATGGATCAGTACAAGTCCCTCTGCCACCAGTGCCGCCAGGCCAAGGAGCGACTTCTGGACGGCGCGGCCGAGTCCTGCCGCATCACGGTGGCCGGCAGCGGCAGCCGGCTCATCGCGGCGACCCTGTCGGCCGAATTGACCCGTCAAGCGGTGGTGAACATCGTCCTGGAACAGTTTCTTCCCGTCTCCGGCCGCTCATCGGCGGAACCGGTGGGCAGGGAAGACCTCCACGGCCTCCCCTATGCCGAGAACCAGGCCATCACCGGCCATCTCATTGAATTTCTCCAGCGCCACCGTGCCGATGCCGAACGGCTTCTCCAAAGGCCCGATCCACGGCCCGACCTGATTCTTTTCAACGGGGGATCGCTGAAATCGCGGTTGGTCCAGGAGCGAATCCGCCAGGTGCTGGCCGAGCAGTTCGGTCCCACCGAGGGGCCCCGGGTTCTGGAGAATCCAAGCCCGGACCTCGCCGTGGCCGTGGGCGCCGCCTACTATGGGTGGGTCAAGGCCGGCCGGGGGGTGCGGGTGGGATCCGGCAGTCCCCGGGCTTACTACCTCGGTGTGGAAGGGGCGGAGCGGGGAGCCGCCGCCCAAGCCGTATGTCTGGTGGAAAGAGGGCTGGAAGAGGGCAGTCGTATCACTCTGGATGCCCACCGGTTCGAGGTGGTGGCCAATCGGCCGGTGCGCTTCGACCTGTTTGCCTCCAGCTTTCGCAGCGGCGACCGATGCGGTGATGTGGTGCCGGTGGATGAAACCCTTTCGCGTCTGGCGCCACTGGAAACAGTGATCGTCTTCGGCCGCGGAGAAGAGGCACGGCGGATTCCGGTGCAGGTGGAAGCGGCGTATAGCGAAACCGGAACCCTCTCCATCTGGTGCGCCAGCCAGGTGAGCGACCACCGCTGGCAACTGCGTTTTCAGTTGCGCGGTGCCGCGGCAACGGCAGCGATCCCGTTGGATACGGCCATCGATACCCGAACGCTGAAAGCAGCGGCGCAAACGGTGAAGCAGGGGTTTGAAAGTGACGATCCGCGCCAGGTGAGCGAGGTGGTCAAGGTGTTGGCGGACACCCTGCAGACGCCGAGGGAACAATGGGCGTTGGGGCTGTTGCGGGCCATCGCCGACGCGCTGTTGACCCTTGGCCCGGATCGCCGCCGGACCCCGGCGCACGAAGCCGCCTGGCTCAACCTGCTGGGCTACGGCCTGCGGCCCGGGTTCGGCGACGGGGCCGACCCCCATCGGATCCGGCAGTTGTGGCGGGTCTACCTCCAGGGACCGCAGTTCTCCGGCAAACCCCGGGTGCGCAGCGAATGGTGGATCCTGTGGCGTCGGGTCGCCGGGGGGCTCAACGCTGGCCAGCAGCGCCAGTTTCTTCAGGATATCGCCGCCCCTCTGGTCAAGGAACGGCCCGGATCGGCGGTGCATACCGAGATGTGGATGGCCCTGGCCAGCATGGAGCGACTGCTGGTCAAGGACAAGATCAAGTGGGGTCGGCAGCTTCTGCGGCTGCTCACCCCAAGCAAACCCGTTCCCCAGCTCCTGTGGGCGCTGGGACGGCTCGGTGCCCGGGAGTTGCTCTACGGCAGTATGGATCGGGTGATTGCCTCCGGCGAGGCGGCGGCCTGGATCCAGCGGCTGACCGGACAGGACTGGCGCAACCCCAAGCCGGCGGTCGCAACCGTGGTTCAGTTGGCCCGACGCACCGGAGACCGCACCCGGGACCTGGACCCGGAAAGCCTGGCGGCGGCGGACCGTTGGTTGACAGCCAACGGCGCCGCCCCGCGGCAGTTGAAAATGGTGCGGGAGGTGGTGGACCTGGTTGCCGCGGAGCAGGGTGCCGTCTTCGGCGAGGCGCTACCCCTTGGCCTGGTGCTGAAAAGAGACTGAAAAAGCTACAAAAGCGTTTCCGAATGCCGCTCGCGAAAACGGCCGTATTCCACCATCCGCGCCAAGGCCCGCACCGCCCGCTCCGGGGTGGGGTAGAAGACGGCCCGCAGGGCTTGCCCTTCCACCGGGTAAACCGTGCGGGCCGCGGCGTCGGTGAGCAGGCTGACCCCCAGGATCGGCTTCCGATAATGCGCCATCAGCTCGACGCAGCGGCAGATGAACTGGGCTTCGAAGGCATCGATGAGTCGAATGGCCGCCTGGATCTCACGATCATCTCCTTGAGGATCCGAATGCCGTATCGCTTCCCCCATGCGAGCGAGAAAGACCCGCCGCCCGAGAATCCCCAGATTAATCACGGCATCGCACCCCTCCCAGGCCATGAGGCTTTCCAGGACTGTCAAGGGAAGGTTGGGATCGTTTTCGCCCACGAGATCGATGGGATTGGATCGGCTCCAGTAGGGGGGCAACAGGGCGTCGTAACGGGCCAGGAGTTCCGGGCTCAGCGCCGGCAGATCCAGCCCGTTCTGGGCGCAGAGGTCGGCGGCGATCACGCCCCAGCCGCCGCCCAGGGTCATGATGGCCACCCGCTTGCCCTGGGGCAGGGGAAGGGACGCGAAGGCGGCAGCCAGATCCAACAGGTCCATGGGCTGTTCCACCTTGACGATTCCCGCCTGCCGGCAGACGGCGTCGAAGACCCGCCGGTCTCCGGCCATGGCACCGGTGTGGCTGGCCGCCGCCTTGCCGCCGGCCTCGCTCTGGCCTCCCTTGAGAAGCACCACCGGCTTGTGGCGTCCGACCCGCCGGGCGTTTTCAAAGAAGCGTCGGCCGTCCTTGACGCTCTCCACGTAGAGCAGCACGGTTTGGGTGAGCCGATCCACCGCGAACCCCTCCAGGTAGTCCTCGATGGTGATCATGGCCTCGTTGCCGGAACCGGCGAAGGCCCGGATGCCGATGCCCTGGTCTTCGGCGAAGGCGAGCAGTTGCACCCCCATGTTGCCCGACTGGGCCACCATGGCGGTGGAACCCGGTTCGGGCTGGACCGCCGACCCGGTGCAGTAAAGACGGATGTGCGGGTTGCAGATGCCCATGGTATTGGGCCCCAGCAGCAGGACGCCGGCCTTGCGGGCCTTTTGAACCAAATCGGTTTCCAGGGCCTTGCCGGCGGTTCCTGTTTCTCCGAAGCCGGAGGAGATCAACACGGCGTAACGGATCTGACGGGCCGACAGTTGGGGAATGAGGGCCGGGACCATCGCGGCGGGCACCGTGATCACCGCCAGGTCGATTCCCTCGGGCAGATCAGCCACTTGATGGTACACCGGATGACCGAAGATCTTGCCGCCCTTGGGGTTGACGAGATAAATCTCTCCCTCGTACCCGCCGCCAAGGGTGTGGGTGACGAGCATGTGCCCCCACTTGCCCAGGGTGGCCGAAGCACCGATGAAGGCGATGCGACGGGGCTGGAACAAAGCCCCGAGATCCTCGGGCGCAACCGGATGACGCGGAAGCTCGGGGCCGGCGGATGGCGCCACGGTCACCAGGGCATCCACGGCCACCGGTTCACCGTTGGTGGTAATCAGCACCGGATTGATATCGATCTCGGCCACCTGCGGGTACTGCACCGCAATGTCCGAAAGCGCCATGAGGATGTCGATGATCCGCTCCCTGTCCACGGCGGCCTCGCCGCGAAAAGCGTCCAGCAGACGACTGGCCCGGATTTCCGCCAGCATGGCGGCGGCGTCTTGTCGGGTCAACGGCGCCAGGCGCAAGGTCACGTCGGCCAAAGCTTCAGTGAAGACGCCGCCCAGGCCGAAAAGCACCACCGGCCCGAACTGGTCGTCCCGGGAGATACCGGCCACAAACTCCCGACGGCCCTCCAGATGGGGCTGGATCAGGAACCCGTCCACCTGTCCGCCGGCGTTTTCGCTCATGGCTCGCGCGGCCGCTTCCACCGCCTCGGCGCTGGTCAGCCCGGGACGGACCAGCCCCAGTTCGGTCTTGTGAAGCAGGTTGGGGCCGTATCCCTTCAGGACCACGGGAAACCCGGTTTGCCGCGCCGCCGTGACGGCCTCGGCCGGCGTGTGGGCCCGGGTTTCGGAAACCAGGGGAATTCCGTGGGTGGCGAGCAAAGCCTTGGCATCCGCGTCGGAAAGGGATCGCCCACCGGCGTTCAGAGTGCTGTGGATGAGGTGTTGCGGATCGATCATCGGCCAGTTTCCTTTTGCTATGGATAAGAGTCTGTCGGATGGAACCTGCTGCGCGCAGTTACGTCGGATTTTCCGGCGTTTTTGTCAACCGCGATCTTCAAAGTAAAGATCCCTCGTCGCTTGCGCTCCCTCGGGATGACAGGGGAGGGGACACGGAATGCCATCCCTTCCCGGTGTCCTTCCGAGCGGTAGCGAGGAGTCTCGTATCCGGTGCCCCTGTGACACCTGCAACCTTCTTGAATGGCCCCCCACGCGGCGCCGATGCACCTTGACGGCGATTGGGGACGCATCGCCTGCCGCGTTGGCAAGCGGGTGCCGATATGGTATTGGAAACCGGCATGATGCGCATCGGCATGGGATACGACGTTCACCGATTGGTCACGGGGCGGCCCCTGATCCTCGGCGGGGTGCAGATCCCCTACGAAAGGGGGTTGCTGGGGCACTCGGATGCCGATGTGCTGATCCATGCCGTCTGCGACGCCTTGCTCGGTGCGGCCGGTTTGGGGGACATCGGGACCCATTTTCCCGACTCCGATCCATCGCTGGCCGGCATTGACAGCCTGGTGCTGCTGGAGCGTTGCACCCGGATGGCAACGGAAAAGGGGTGGGCCGTGGGCAACCTCGATGCCACCCTTTTTGCCCAGGCGCCGCGCATGGCGCCGTTCCGGGAAGCGATGGCCGCCAACATCGCCCGCGCCGTTGGTATCCCTCCGTGCCGGGTCAACGTCAAGGCCACCACCACCGAAGGGTTGGGACCTTTTGGAAGGGGGGAGGGGATCGGGGCCGCCTGCGTGGCCCTGCTGGTCGCTGTGACCGACGAACGGCAAAAATATAATAATACCTGATTCGAACGGTCGACCGGATCAGTCCGATCTGAATGGAACAAAGGAGTTTTTCATGACCCTGCGCGTCTACAACACCCTCGGCGGCGAAAAACAGCCCTTCGAACCCATCGAGCCGGGCAAAGTGCGCATGTACGTGTGCGGTCCCACCGTATACGACTACTGCCACATGGGCCACGCCCGGTCGGTGGTGGTCTTCGATGTCATCGCCCGTTATCTGCGTCAGCGCGGTTTCGAGGTAACCTACGTGCGCAATTTCACCGACGTGGATGACAAGATCATTCGTCGCGCCAATGAAACCGGACAGGATCCGGGGGTGGTGGCGGCTCGGTTCATCGATGCCTTCTACGCCGACATGGATGCCCTGCTGGTGGCGCGGGCCGACCATGAGCCCCGGGTCACCGAGTACATCCAGCCGATCATCGAGTTTGTTCAACGGCTGGTGGCGCGTGGCCATGCCTATGCGGTGGACGGGGACGTCTACTTCGACGTGACCACCTTCGAAAACTACGGCAAACTCTCCGGCCGGCGGGTTGAAGACATGGAAGCCGGCGCCCGGGTCGAGGTGGACCAGCGCAAACGCCACCCCCATGATTTCGCCCTCTGGAAGGCGGCCAAGCCGGGCGAGCCGTCATGGGACAGCCCGTGGGGGAAGGGGCGGCCCGGCTGGCACATCGAGTGCTCGGCCATGAGCAGCACATTGCTCGGGGAAACCTTCGACATCCACGGCGGCGGCAAGGATCTCATCTTTCCCCACCACGAAAACGAGATCGCCCAGAGCGAAGCCGCCTCGGGGCACCCCTACGTCAAGTACTGGCTCCACAATGGGTTCGTGAACATCAACCACGAGAAGATGTCAAAATCGTTGAACAATTTTCTCATGATCCGCGACGTGCTCAAGGTCCATCACCCCGAGGCGGTGCGGATGTTTCTCCTCTCCAGTCACTATCGCAGCCCCATCGATTTCACCCCCGAGGCCATGGCCGAAGCCTCGGCCAGGCTCACCCGCATCTACACCCTGCTGCGGCGTCTGGCCGGTCGTGTCCCCGCCCCCGCGGCTGAAGTGGAAGACAACCCGTTCTGGCGCCGCTTCACCGAGGAGATGGACGACGATTTCAACACCGCCGCCGCCATCGGCACCCTCTTCGAAGCGGTGCGCGCCACCAACCAGCTCCTGGACGCGGGGGATGGGGCCGATGAGGAAATCGCCGCCAACCACGGTGCCATCTTGCGCATCGGCGGCGTGCTGGGGATCGCCACCCTCGATGCGGAAGCCTATTTCAAGAGCCAGGCCAGGGATGTCGATGCCGCCCGGGTAGAGGATCTCATCGCCCGGCGCACCGCGGCCCGAAAGGCGCGGGACTGGGCCGAGGCCGATCGCCTGCGCGATGAGCTCGGCGCCATGGGCGTGGCCATCGAGGACCGCCCCGAGGGAACCATCTGGCGCGTGGCGGACTGATGGGACAGTTCCAGCTTGTTTCCTCCTTTTCGCCCAAGGGGGACCAGCCGGCGGCCATCGACACCCTGAGCCGGTGGCTCGCCGAAGGGCGAAGGCACCAGGTGCTGCTGGGGGTCACCGGATCGGGGAAGACCTTCACCATGGCCCATGTCATCGCCCGGTTGGACAAGCCCGCCTTGGTGATCGCCCCCAACAAGACCCTGGCGGCCCAGCTCTACAACGAGTTCAAGGGACTCTTTCCCCACAACGCGGTGGAGTATTTTGTCAGTTATTACGACTACTACCAGCCCGAAGCGTACATTCCCGCCAGCGACACGTACATCCAGAAGGACTCGTCCATCAACGAGATGATCGACAAGCTGCGTCACTCGGCCACGCGCTCGGTGCTCACCCGCCGGGACACCATCGTGGTGGCCAGCGTGTCGTGCATCTACGGCCTGGGGGCACCCGAAGACTACCTCGACATGCGGGTGGAAATCGCCGTGGGCCAATCTCTGTCGCGGGAGAAGCTGCTGGCCGGGCTGGTGAAGATCCACTACGAGCGCAACGACATGGATTTTCACCGGGGCACCTTCCGGGTCCGCGGCGACCGGGTGGAAATCTTTCCCGCCTACGAGGAGGATGCCGCCATCCGGGTGGACTTTTTCGGCGACGACGTGGAGGCCGTGGCTGAGATCGATCCCCTACGGGGCACCCTGCGCCGCGGTCTGTCCAAAACCGCCATCTTTCCGGCCAGCCATTACGTCACCCAGCAGCGCACCCTCAAGCGGGCCACCGCTTCCATCATCGCCGAACTCAAGGAACGTATCGCCTTCTTTCGTTCGGAAAATCGGCTGCTGGAAGCCCAACGCATCGAAGAACGGACCCACTTCGACCTGGAGATGCTCCAGGAGCTGGGCTATTGCAACGGGATCGAAAACTACAGCCGCCACCTCACCGGCCGCACCGCCGGGGATCCGCCACCGACCCTGATGGACTATTTTCCGGACGACTACCTGGTCTTCATCGATGAAAGCCACATCTCCGTGCCCCAGTTGCGCGCCATGTATCGGGGAGACCGGTCGCGCAAGGAAACCCTGGTCAAATACGGGTTCCGCCTGCCATCGGCGCTGGACAACCGCCCCTTGCGGTTCGAGGAATTCGAGGCGCGGGTCCCCCGGGTGCTCTACGTTTCCGCCACCCCCGCCGAATACGAACGGCACCTCGCCGGGGATGCGGTGGCCGAGCAGATCGTGCGGCCCACCGGACTGGTGGATCCCCGGGTGGAGGTGCGGCCGGCCCGCCACCAGGTGGACGACCTGCTGGACGAAATCCGCCGTTGCACCGCCGCGGGGCAGCGGATCCTGGTGACCACCCTCACCAAGCGCATGGCCGAAGACCTTACCGAGTACTACAGGGAGTTGGGATTCCACATCCGCTACCTGCACGCCGATATCCCAACCATGGAACGCATGGAGATCATTCAGGATCTACGCGCCGGAGAGTTCGACGTGCTGGTGGGGATCAACCTGCTGCGAGAGGGGCTGGATATTCCCGAAGTGGCCACGGTGGCGATCATGGACGCGGACAAGGAAGGGTTTCTGCGTTCGGCCCGATCCCTGATTCAGACCTTCGGCCGGGCGGCGCGCAACGCGGAGGGGAGGGTCATCCTCTACGCCGATACCGTCACTCCGGCCATGGCCCAGGCCATGGAGGAAACCGAGCGCCGCCGCGCCATTCAGTTGGAATTCAACCTGCGTCATGGCATCACCCCCCAGACCATCGTCAAGGAAGTTCACCGCGTGTTCGCCCAAGCGGCACCGGAAAGAGCGGCGGTTCATGAAACGGTGACACCGTTGGCGGATCCCGTTCGCCTGGAGGAGGTGGACCGAACGGTGGAAGCGCTGAAACAGGAGATGCACGCCGCGGCACGGGACCTGGAATTCGAACGCGCCGCGGCCCTGCGTGATCGCATCCGGGAATTGCAGCGGCAGGTGGTGTTGGCGGCGGAGTAAAAAATGAGGGTTCAAGGTTCAAGGTTTGGGGTTGAAAATTCAGGTCGGTGATGAACCCAGACAACGCCGCACATCCAGAAGCAGAAAGCCGTGGGCCGGAGATCCCGGCCGCCGTCCGGGAGAAGCTCGAGCGGGCGGCCGTGGGCCCGGGCGTCTATCTGATGCGGGACGGCGCCGGCAAGATCATCTACGTCGGCAAGGCCCGCAACCTGAAAAAACGCCTGGCGAGCTATTTTGTTCCAGCCGGTCCGGTGGATCCCAAGACAGCGGTGCTGGTCTCGCGTGTGGTGGACCTGGAGACGATCCTCACCGCCACGGAAAAAGAGGCCCTGATCCTCGAGTCCAACCTGATCAAACAGCACCGGCCGCGCTACAACGTGGTGCTCAAGGACGACAAGCGTTACCCGATGCTGCGGCTGGGCACGGACCATCCCTTTCCACGGTTGACGGTGGTGAGACGGTTTCAGGACGACGGGGCCGTTTACTTTGGTCCCTATGCGTCGGCCGCCGCCGTACGCACCACCCTGGCCACCATCAACAAGCTGTTCAAGCTGCGCAAGTGCCGGGAGACGGAATTCGCCCGGCGCACCCGTCCGTGCCTGCACTACCAGATGGGGGCCTGTTACGGGCCCTGCTGCATCGAGGTGGATCGCGAACGCTACGCCGCCGCCGTACGGGAGGTGATGCTTTTTCTCAACGGCCGCACCCCGGAACTGATCCGTGCCATGCGTCGGGACATGTTGGCCGCCGCCGCCAGAGAGGATTTTGAAGCCGCCGCCAGCCTCCGCGACCGGATCTTTGCCCTGGAAAAAACCCTTGAAAAACAGGTGGCGGTGAGCGTCGACCGCCAGGATCGGGACGTGTTGGCGGTGGGACGGGCCGCCGCCGCCACCGTGGTGACCCTGGTGACGGTGCGCGGTGGATTCTGGGTCGGCGCGCGGCACTTCGATGTCTCGGCGGCGCCGGTACCCGACGATGAACTGTTGGCCGGCTTCATCCGCCAGTACTACCGGCGGGGCGTCAAGGTCCCCGGAGAAATTCTCGTTTCCGCCATGCCGGAAGACGCCGAGCTCATCACGGACTGGCTCAGCGAAACCGGCGGTCGGCGGGTCCATCTTCTTTTACCCCGGCGGGGTGAAAAATACCGGCTGCTGGAGATGGCCCATCAAAACGCCCAGGCAGCCGCCTCGGGTCTGGCCGACGATGGGGCGCACCGCGAGGCGTTATTGGCGGCGTTGGCCCGGCGGCTCCAGTTGAGCCATTCACCGCGCCGCATCGAATGCGTGGATATTTCCACCAGTGGTGGCCACCAGAGTGTGGGTGCCATTGCCGTTTTCGTGGATGGGCAACCCAAGCCGGACGCCTACCGACGCTACCGCATTCGTTCCATTCAGATCCCGGACGATTATGCCGCCATGGCCGAGGTGCTCAGCCGGCGTTTCCGTGCCACCGAGGACGCCGTGGACCTGCCGGACCTGCTTCTGGTGGACGGCGGCAAGGGACAGCTGAACATCGCACGTCGCGTTCTGTCTGAACTGTCGTGGCATGAAAAGCCCGCCTTGGCCGCCATCGCCAAGGCCGACCCGAACCGGGGGGAAACCGAGGACAAGATCTTTCTGCCGGGCCGAGCCAACCCGGTCCAGTTCGGCCGCAACCCGGCGCCTCGGCTCTTGCTGGAAGCGGTGCGCGACGAGGCCCACCGTTTTGTCATCGGCTTCCACCGTCATCGTCGGCGTCGGGAGGCCCTGGGATCGGTGCTGGACGAAGTGCCCGGCATCGGCCCGGAGCGGAAGCGACGCCTGCTGAAACACTTCGGAACCATCGAGGCCATGCGTCGGGCCACCGTGGCGCAGTTGACCGCCGCCGGCTTGCCTTCGCCGGTGGCGACGGCGCTGCACGGGTACCTGGCCGCCGACGGCAGCGGGGCCTAAAAGATTGACAAGGGCTCAACGAACAACGTAAGAAACCCTTCAACAGCCGGCCATCTCACGCGATAAGGAACCGAAACCATGTCCAGTCTGGTACGTGAAACCGATTTTCCCACCCTGACCCTCCTTCAGCGCGGAAAAGTACGCGATATCTACGATTTGCAAGACCGCCTGCTTTTGGTGGCCACCGACCGGCTTTCGGCCTTCGACGTCGTGCTGCCGGACCCGATTCCGGACAAGGGGCGGGTACTGACCCAGATTTCCCTTTTCTGGTTTGAACAGATGGCCCCCATCATCGCCAACCACGTCATTACCGCCGATGTGGCCCGATACCCCGATGCCTGCCGCCCTTACGCCGACGTGCTGAAGGGCCGGAGCATGGTGGTGAAAAAGGCCCAGCCGCTACCCATCGAATGCGTGGTGCGCGGTTACCTGAGTGGGTCGGGATGGCAATCCTACCGCAAGACCGGGCAGGTTTGCGGCATCCGGCTGCCGGAGAACCTGGTGGAGTCGGCACCGCTGCCCGAACCCATTTTTACCCCTTCCACCAAGGCGGCCCAGGGCCAGCATGACGAGAACATCGACTTCGACGCCGCGGCCGCGTTGATCGGCCCTGAACTGGCGGTCCGGGTCCGGGATCTGTCCTTGGCCATCTACAAACGCGGTGCCCGGTTGGCCGAAACCAAGGGCATCATCATCGCCGACACCAAGTTCGAGTTCGGCTTGATCGATGGAGACCTCATCCTCATCGATGAAGTCCTGACCCCCGATTCCTCGCGGTTTTGGCCCAAGGAAACCTACCGGCCAGGCGGTCCCCAGCAGAGTTTCGACAAACAGTACGTGCGGGATTACCTGCTCACCCTGGACTGGAACAAGCAACCCCCCGGCCCCTCACTGCCCGAGACGGTGATTGCGCGCACCCGTGAAAAGTACATCGACGCCCTGAACCGCCTCGCCGGACCAGAT
>JAQVTF010000125.1:0-2776 GCA_028700185.1 Desulfobacteraceae bacterium
GCGCCTAAAATTACGAGTGACTAAAGTGACTAAAGTTGTGGTGTCGCTGTGCTCCGGTTTTTATTATAACTGCCAGAATTCAATCACTTTAGCTCACTTTAGTCACTTTAGCTCACTTGTCACTTTTTTAAGTGCCTAAAATTACGAGTGACTAAAGTGACTAAAGTTGTGGTGTCGCTGCGCTCCGGTTTTTATATAACTGCCAGAATTCATTCACTTTAGCTCACTTTAGTCACTTTAGCTCACTTTAGTCACTGTAGTTCACTTGTCACTTTTTTAAGCGCCTAAAATTACGAGTGACTAAAGTGACTAAAGTTGTGGTGTCGCTGTGCTCCGGTTTTTATTATAACTGCCAGAATTCCTTCACTTTAGCTCACTTTAGTCATTTTAGTCACTTTAGCTCATTTTAGTCATTTTAGGATCTACTTTTCCCGTTCCACCAGGCCCTTGACGAACCAACGCTGCATGAAAAGGACCACCAGCACCGGTGGAAGCATCACGATCAGCGCGCCGGCCAGGGCCACGTTCCAGTCCGGGATGTCGTCCACGTCCGGAATTAGATGCTGCAAGCCGATCACGGCGGTGGTCATCTCTCGTCGCGTGGTGATCAGCAGGGGCCACAAGTACTGGTTCCAGCCGTAGACGAACTCGATGACCACCAGGGCGGCAATGTTGGTCTTGGACAGGGGGAACAGGATTTTCCTCAGAAACAGCATGGGACCGGCCCCGTCCATCTTGGCCGCTTCGCACAACTCCTCGGGTACCGTCAAGAAAAATTGACGAAAAAGAAACGTACAGGTGGCAGACGCCACCAGGGGCAGGATCAGCCCCGGATAACTGTCCAGGAGGCTCAGTTCCAGCCGGATCTGGATGTCGTTTTGCAGAAACCAGTTCACCAGGGCTTCGATGTGGAGCAATTCCACCAAGGCCTGGACGGGCCCCAGGAGGTTGGCCGCCATCTCGTAGGTGGGCAGGATGCGCACTTCCACCGGCAGCATCAGCGTGCAAAAAACGCTGGCGAAGGCCACGGCACGGAATCGGTAATCGAAATAGACGATGGAAAAGGCCCCGAGCATGGAAACGGTGATCTTGCCGAAGGTGATGCCCGCCGCCATGACAAACGAGTTGAACAGCAGGGTGCCGAGGTCGCCCTTGTGCCAGGCGGCCTGGACGTTGACCCAGAACTGGTCCCCGAACATCAGGGGCATGGGCACTCGGGAGACCATCTCGATGGGCAGGGTGGCGGCGATGAGGGCGTAGAAGATGGGAAAGCCCACCACACAGATGCCCAGAATGAGAAAAATGTAGGTCAACAAGTCCAGAATGGGGGTTTTTTCGACCATCGGCGCTACCCGGCGTACTGCACCTTGCGTTCAACGTACTTGAACTGCAAGACGGTGATGAGAATGATCAGGGTCATCAGGACCACGGACTGGGCGGCGGAAGAGCCGAGATTGAGGCCCACGAACCCGTCCTTGTAGACTTTGTAGACCAAGGTCGTGGTCATCCCGCCCGGCCCACCCTGGGTGATGGTGTGGATGACGCCGAAGGTGTCGAAAAAGGCGTAAATGATGTTCATGACCATCAGGAAAAAGAGGGTGGGCGAGAGTAGCGGCAGGATGATACTCCAGAAGCGGCGCGTGGGACCGGCTCCGTCCATGGCCGCCGCTTCGATGAGGGAGTGGGGAATCGCCTGGAAGCCGGCCAGGAAAAAGACGAAGTTGTAGCTGATCTGTTTCCAGGCGCTGGCCAGTACGATCATTACCAGGGCGTCGAAGCCGTCGAGGATCGGGTTCCAGTCGATGCCCAGGGTGCGCCGGAGAAAAAAGGCCACCACCCCGTAGTTGGGGTGAAGCAGAAAGAGCCACAGGATCCCGGAAATGGCCGGGGCCACGGCGTAGGGCCAGATAAGCAGGGTGCGGATGGCCGCCTTGACTTTCAGCGCACGGTTGGCCTGGCTGGCGATGAACAACCCGACCAAAAGGGCCGTCAAAGCCGTGGCGGCGCTGAAACCCAGCGTGATCACCACACTTTTCAGGTAGAGCGGATCGGTGAAGAGGTCTTTGAAGTTGTCAAACCACACCCACTGGTTGCGGCCGCCGAAGGGATTGGAAATCATCATGGACTGCAGGATTCCCTGGATGGCCGGCCAGTAGAAAAAGGTCAACGTCACCAGGATCTGGGGCAAGATCAGCAGGTAGGGCAGGTATCGGGCCTTGAAGTGGGCACGTTTGATCATAGGTTTCAGGAAGATAATTGGAAGTGACGAAAATTAAAAGTGACTAAAATTACGAGTGACGAAAATTAAAAGTGACTAAAATTACGAGTGACTAAAGTGACTAAAGTGGTGGAGTCGCTGCGCTCCGGTTTTTATTATAACTGCCAGAATTCCTTCACTTTAGCTCACTTTAGTCACTGTAGCTCACTTGTCACTTTTTTAAGTGCCTAAAATTACGAGTGACGAAAATTGGAAGTGACTAAAGTTACGAGTGACTAAAGTGACTAAAGTGGTGGAGTCGCTGCGCTCCGGTTTTTATATAACTGCCAGAATTCCTTCACTTTAGATCACTTTAGTCACTTTAGCTCACTTAAAACCTTGCCTTGTCCGAGCGACCAAACTTGTCGTGTCGCCGCGCTCCGGTTTTCGTGTTTCGGATCGGTCCGGGGCAGGCCAGGTTGTCTTGAATTTTCAGCTACTTGTTGGCTTTTTCGAAGGCCCGCAACTGCTCGTTGCCGCGACTGACCGCGTCGGCGATGCCCTGTTGGGCTGTCTTGT
>JAQVTF010000125.1:2876-8573 GCA_028700185.1 Desulfobacteraceae bacterium
TTTCGGATCGGTCCGGGGCAGGCCAGGTTGTCTTGAATTTTCAGCTACTTGTTGGCTTTTTCGAAGGCCCGCAACTGCTCGTTGCCGCGACTGACCGCGTCGGCGATGCCCTGTTGGGCTGTCTTGTTGCCGGCCCAGATGTGTTCGAGCTCCTCGTTGATGATGTTGCGGATCTGGATGAAGTAGCCCACCCGGATGCCACGGGAGTTCTTGGTGGTCTTGCCCCGCATCAACTGCTTGATGCCGACCTCGTTCAGGGGGTTTTGTTCGTAGTAGCCGGCTTTCTTCAGGTTTTCATAAGCTTCCACCGTGATGGGGAAATACCCGGTCTTCTGGTGCCACATTTCCTGGTTTTCGGTCTCGGCCAGGAATGCCATGAAGGCGGCCACGCCCTTGTAGTCCTGTTCCGCGTGTCCCTTCATCACCCACAGGGAGGCGCCGCCGATGATGCTGTTGAGGGGCTCTTTCATGTCGGCTTCCACCGGCATGGGGGCGATGTCCCATTTGAACTGACAAGTTTTCTTCAGCGCGCCGATGCGGCTCACCGAATCGATGTACAGGGCGGCATGCTGGCCTACGAAGGCGGCCTGGGGGCCCTGGAACTTCTGGCCGCTGTAAGCAAAGCGACCGTCGCCGGTCCAGGACTGGAGCCTGGTGATGTGATGGATCACCTGGGGGTTGTTGAAGGCCAGTTCGCAGTCGAGCCCCTCGTAACCGTTGGCCTTGGTGGCGAAGGGGAGATCATGGATGGCGCCGTAGTTTTCAATCATCGTCCATGACTGCCAACCGGTCACCAGGCCGGCTTCCACCCCGGAGGCCACCAGCTTGGCGGTGTATTCGCCCACCTCGTCCCAGGTTTTGGGCGGGCCGCTGAGTCCGGCCTTGGTCAGCATGTCCTTGTTGTAATACATCACCGGCGTGGAGGAGTTGAAGGGCATGGAGAGCAGTTTGCCTTCGTCGGAGACGTAGTAGCCCAGCACCGGCTGCAGGTACTTGTCCCAGTCGATATCGTAACCGGCATCGGCCATCAACTGGTGGACGGGATAGATGGCGTTGGAAAGCATCATGGTCAGGGTGCCGACCTCGAAACACTGGAGAATGTGGGGCTGGCGTTTGGCCCGGAAAGCGGCGATGGCGGCATTGACCGCTTCGTCGTAGTTGCCCTTGTAGGTGGCTTCCACCACATAGTCGCTTTGGGACGCGTTGAATCCGGCCACAATCTCGTTGAGGGCCTCGGCGTTGGCCCCTTTCATCGAGTGCCACCACTGCAAGCTGATCGGTTGGGCCAGGGCCGGACCGCAAACCATCAGCACCAGGGCCACGGCGGCCATCGAGACGCCAAGCTTCCATCTGTTCATGGGGATTCTCCTTTCACGAATGGGTGTTGCGGGGATTGAGGCGCAGGCCGGGGAATAAACGTCATTCTCCTTTACTCCACGGAAGGCAAAACCGCAACAGAGAAGCGGCGTGACGCTTCGGTCTTGAAAGGAAGCCCTGATTGCAGTAAGGCAGGGGCGTTGTCAACAACCCGATCGGGCGTCGTCAAGGAGTGTTGCATGGCCAGCGTGATGTTGGAGAGTGTCTACAAGCGCTTCGGCAAGACCGAGGTGGTGCACGGGGTCAGTCTCGATATCCGCGATACGGAGTTCATCGTGCTGGTGGGGCCGTCGGGCTGTGGCAAGTCGACCCTGCTCAGAATGGTGGCCGGATTGGAGGAGATCAGCCAGGGGACGATCCGCATCGATGACCGTGTGGTCAACGATTTGGCGCCCAAGGATCGCGGTTGCGCCATGGTGTTTCAGAACTACGCGCTCTACCCCCACATGAACGTTTATAAAAACATGAGTTTTGGCCTTCAGCTCCAACGTACCCCCAAGGACGAGATCCAGCGGCGCGTGGTGGAGGCGGCCCGTATCCTGGGCCTGGAGGAATTACTTCAGCGCAAGCCCCATGAACTCTCCGGCGGTCAACGTCAGCGGGTGGCCATGGGCCGAGCCATCGTGCGCCATCCGTCGGTGTTTCTCTTCGATGAACCGCTGTCCAACCTCGACGCCAAGCTGCGCACCCAGATGCGTACCGAGATCAAGCGGTTGCACAAGAAGGTCAATACCACCATCATCTACGTGACCCACGACCAGATCGAGGCCATGACCCTGGCCGACCGCATCGTGGTGCTGCGCGACGGACGCATCGAGCAGGTGGGCACCCCCATGGAAGTTTTTCAAAATCCTGCCAACACCTTCGTCGCCGGGTTCATCGGCAGCCCGCCGATGAACCTGGTGCCCGGGGCCGTGATTGCCAGGGGGGGAACGTCTTGGCTGCGATTGAGCGAACGGTTTCAGCTTCCCATCCCGCCCCGAGCCGGGTCCCGTATCCGGGAGGGGATGGCCGTGATCGCCGGACTGCGCACCGAAGACCTGGCCCCGGCCGACAGCGGCCCGGGCCTGCCGGCGGAATGGGTGGTGGAGGGGCAGGTGGAGGTGGTCGAGCCCCTGGGCGGCGAAACCCATCTGCACATGGACTTTGACGGCGTCAAGCTCACCGCGCGCAGCGAGGGCAGCCGTGTGATCCGGGCCGATGAGCGCCTTGCCGTGGGCATGAACCTGGAGCGATTGCACCTCTTCGACGCCGAGAACCGTCAGGCCATTTACTGATTGCCTTGTGGGAGACATCCATGCCGTTGCCCTTGATCTCTTCGATGCGCCTTGGGTCGGACTTTCTATATACGGGTCACCATAACCACCTTGACAGTCTTCAAACCTTTCGATAGATTCCAAATTTCGAAAAAAATTTTACACTTACACCCTTTTCGGACGCGCAGCGCCCCCTCTTGGCGGGGCGTTTGCATGCGTGGAGCTGATGCGGATGTTGCCTTCGAATCTTGATTTGATCCACATGGTTCTCGGTTCTGGCCTGGTGGTTCAACTCGTGTTGTTGACGTTGCTCTTTTTTTCGGTTTCTTCATGGGCCATCATGATCATGAAGTATCGCTACCTGCGGCGGGCCATCGACGAGTCCGGCCGTTTCTCCGATTTCTTTTGGAAAAGCAATGACCTGACGGATGCTTTCAACCGCGCCAAGCTATTGACCGGCAGCCCGGTGGCCCGGGTGTTCCGGGTCGCCTATATCGAGTTGCGGCGGGTGCAGCAACAAGGCGGCGTGGGGACCGATGGCCAGCGCAAGGCCGGTAGCCATTTTTCCAGGGGCGGGGACAACGTGCGTCGGGCCCTGCGGCGGGCGATCAACAGTGAAGTGGCCCGCATGGGGCAAATGGTCCCGTTTCTGGCCACCACCGGCAACACCACCCCCTTCATCGGCCTATTCGGAACGGTCTGGGGAATCATGAATTCCTTCCATGGCATCGGCATGCGTGGATCGGCGAGCCTGGCGGTGGTGGCGCCGGGGATCTCCGAGGCGCTGGTGGCCACCGCCGCGGGGCTGGCGGCAGCCATTCCGGCCGTCATCGCCTATAACTACTTCACCCAGAAAATTCGCCTCATTGAAACCGATCTGGAAAACTTTGCATCCGATTTCCAGAACATCGTCGAGCGCGATATCCTGGGACGGGAGGAGGCGGGGCGATGAACGTCGGCCGGGGCCGTGACAGTCTGATGGCGGATATCAACGTGACGCCCTTCGTGGACGTGATGCTCGTGCTGCTGATCATTTTCATGGTGACCGCGCCCATGATGGTACAGGGCGTGGATGTGGCGCTGCCCGAGGTCACCGCCGAGCCGATGGAGTCGGAAAAAGAGCCTTTGCTCGTGACCATCAACGCCCAGAACGAGGTGTTTATCAACGATTACCAGGTGTCGTTGGATTTTTTCAGCGACAAGCTGGCCAAGATTCTCGAGACCCGCAGCGATCGGGCGGTATACCTGCGGGCCGACAAACAGGTGCCCTACGGTGTGGTGGTCATGGTAATGGCCGAAATCAAGGCCGCCGGCGTCGATCGGCTCGGGATGGTCACCATCCCGCCTGAAGAGGAAGGCAAGGCGTCGGCGCGTTGACGGTAACGGTATGAATCAACGGCACTCCTCGCGCATTTCCAAAACCGGCGCTCCGCCACCGGCAGACCGCGTTACGGCCATGCCGCTGGCCGTCTCGGCCATGCTGCATTTGCTGGTGCTGGCGGCGGTGATCTGGATGCCGAACCTGACCCACGACCGGGGCCGTTCCTTGTCGATGAGTGATGTCACCATGGTGTCGCTGGAAGGCGCTTTGCCTGGTGCACCGGGCCCTCCCGCGCCATCGGCCCCCGAACCCAAGCCGGCTTCCCCGGCGGCCAAGGCTCCCGAGCCTGTTCCCGCACCGGAGCCACCAGCTCCCGAGCCTGTTCCCGCACCGGAGCCACCAACTCCCGAACCTGTTCCCGCACCGGAGCCGCCAGCTCCCGAGCCTGTTCCCGCACCGGAGCCGCCAGTTCCCGAACCTGCGCCTCAACCGGTGCTACCGCCTCCTGAACCGGTGCCGCCGCCGGAGGCAGAGGTGTCCATCGCGCCGCCAACGCCCAAGAAGACCCCGGCAGTCAAACCGGAAAAGACGGAGGCGGCGCCCAAGTCGGTCCCGAAAGTCAAAAAAAGTCTCAAGCGGGAAACCTATCGACCCGCTCCGGCGGTGGCCAAGGCCATCTCCAAATTGGAAAAGCAGGTCGACTCCGGCCGACCGGCCACCGTGGCATCGGCCATTGAACGGCTCAGGTCGGAAGCCGGCCCCCGGGAGGCCATCGAGCGAATGAGAACCCGGGTCGATGGCAGCGCAGGCACGGGTTCGGGCACAGGCACAGGAACAGGCACAGGCGGGGGCGGCGGGGGCGGTGGTCCCCTGAGCATGGAAGATATGTATCGCCTGGAAGTGGCCTACGCGGTGAACAAGAACTGGGCCTTTTCCGAATCGCTGGCGGGCGGCCGGAACGACTTGGCGGCAGAGGTGGCCTTCAGCGTGTTGCCGGACGGTCGGATCAAGGATCTCTGGTTTGACAGAAAATCGGGCAACAGTTACCTTGACGAATCCGCCCGCCGCGCCATTCTGAAGTCCGAACCGCTGCCGCCCCACCCGAAGGGAATACGGCGGCCATCCATCACCGTGGGGTTGCGCTTTACGCCCCAGGGGGTCATTCAGTAACCGCAATCGGCACCGATATCGGCGCCCAGCTTAAATGCAGGTGAATCAACATGAATCTTCCAACAGTCTCCCGTAATGGCAGGATGCATCAGTGGATCAGGCGGTTCCTGGCGCTGGGAGGCCTGCTGGTGCTGGCGGCGGCATGGAGTCCCGCGGCGTTGGCAGCCGACTACGGCTACATCGACCTTACCAATCCGTATTTACGCAAAATTCCCATTGCCATCCCCGACTTCAAAACTGTCTCCGAGGATGTGGCGGCGACCGAACTGGCGCGTCAAGGCACTCGGTTGACAACTGAAACATTGGATTTTACCGGTTATTTTGCTCCTGTGAACCCCGGCGCCTTCCTGGTGGACCCCAAGAAGATGGGGGTGACCGAGGCGGACATCGATTTCAAGGCCTGGACCGGCATCGGCAGCGAGTTGCTCATCACCGGGCTGGCAACCCTCACCGATGGCGTGGTGGACCTGGAGTTGCGCCTCTTTGATACCGTGAAGCAGGAGCGACTCATCGGCAAACGCTACACGGCCCGGAAGGAGGATCTGCGACGCCTGGTCCGACGCTTTTGCAGCG
>JAQVTF010000126.1 GCA_028700185.1 Desulfobacteraceae bacterium
AAACGACATCACCGGCGAGACCATGGCGGCCTTCGAGCCGACCCTGGACTACGGCGTGGTCAAGATCCCGCGGTGGACCTTCGAGAAGTTTCCCGAGACCGAAGACCTGCTCACCACCGCCATGCGTTCGGTGGGCGAGACCATGGCCATCGGCCGCACCTTCAAGGAGGCCTTGCAAAAGGCCCTGCGCTCCCTGGAGATCGGCCGCCACGGCCTGGGGGCTGACGGTCGCGACGGTATCGAGCGCGGCGAACGGGGCGAAACGCCCTTGACCCTCACCGAGATCGAGCAAAAGCTGGCCGTGCCCAACAGTCAGCGTCTCTTTTATTTGCGTCTGGCGTTGAAGGCGGGTCTCGATATCGAGGCTATCCACCGGCTCACCGGCATCGACCCGTGGTTTCTGCATCAGATCCAGCAGATCGTTGACTTCGAGGAATCTCTCGACGGGTGCCGGGGCGACCTGGATCTTGAGACCCTCCGGCAGGCCAAGCGCCTCGGGTTTTCCGACGTCCAGATCGCCCACCTGACGGCAACGGACGAGAACCGCGTGGCCGCCCGGCGCCGGGAGCTGGGCCTCCGGCCGGTCTACAAGCTGGTGGACACCTGTGCGGCGGAGTTTCGCGCCGTCACCCCCTACTACTACAGCACCTACGAGGCGGAAAACGAGGCCCGGGTATCGGATCGAAAAAAGGTGATGATCCTCGGCGGCGGGCCCAACCGCATCGGCCAGGGCATCGAGTTCGACTACTGCTGCGTGCATGCCTCCTTCGCCCTGCGCGAGATGGGCATCGAGAGCATCATGGTCAACTCCAACCCCGAGACGGTGAGCACGGACTACGACACCAGCGACAAGCTCTACTTCGAGCCGTTGACACGCGAAGACGTGCTGCACATCGTGGAGACCGAAAGGCCCCTGGGGATCATCGTCCAGTTCGGCGGCCAGACGCCCCTCAATCTGGTCGTACCCCTGGCCGAGGCCGGGGTGAAGATCCTGGGCACCCAGCCCGAGAGCATCGACCGGGCCGAGGACCGGGAGCTGTTCCAGGCCATGCTTCACAAGCTGGGGCTGGAACAGCCGCCCAACGGCACGGCCACCTCGGCTCCCGAGGCCAAGGCGGTGGCCGAACGCATCGGCTACCCGGTGATCGTGCGCCCTTCCTACGTGCTGGGTGGCCGGGCCATGAAGATCGTCTATGATCCGGCCGACCTGGAAAATTTTACGCGTCTGGCCATCCTGGCTTCGCCCGGTCACCCGGTGCTCATCGACAAGTTTCTCGAAGATGCCATCGAGCTGGATGTGGATGCCATCAGCGACGGACGGGTCACCATCATCGGCGGCATCATGGAGCACATCGAGGAGGCCGGGGTCCACTCGGGGGACTCGGCCTGCGTGCTGCCGCCCCACAGCATCGACAAGGCGATGATGGAACAGGTGGCGGCGGCCACCCGGGCCATGGCGGCCGAGCTTTCCGTGGTGGGGCTGATGAACGTGCAGTACGCCATCAAGGATCGGCGCCTCTATGTGCTGGAAGTCAACCCCCGGGCCTCGCGCACCGTGCCCTTCGTCTCCAAGGCCACCGGCGTGCCCCTGGCCAAGCTGGCCACCAAGGTGATGCTCGGAGCGACCCTGGCGGAACTCGGATTGACCGAAGAAAAGGTGCCGCTGCATGTCTCGGTGAAGGAGGCGGTGCTGCCTTTCGACCGCTTCCCGGGGGTCGATACCCTGCTGGGGCCGGAGATGAAATCCACCGGCGAGGTGATGGGCATCGACACCGATTTCGGCCGGGCTTACGCCAAGGCCCAGCTCGGCGCCGGCCAGCATCTGCCCGTTGCCGGCACCGTCTTCTTGTCGGTGGAAGACCGCGACAAGCCGGCCCTGGTATCCGTGGCGCGCCAGTTGGCCGAAACCGGCTTTGCCATCCTGGCCACCCGGGGCACCAGCGCCCATCTGACGGCCAACGGGATCGCCAACCGGCCCATCAACAAGGTCTCCTCGGGCCGGCCCCACGTGGTGGACGCCATCAAGAACCAGGAGATCCAACTGGTGATCAACACCGGCGGCGGCCGCCGCGAAGACACCCAGCGCGACGGGTTCGAGATCCGGCGCGCAACCATCAAGTACCGGGTCCCCTACGCCACCACCCTGGCCGGCGCCAAGGCCATGGCCAGGGGGATTGCGGCCTTGAAGCAGCAGACGTTGGGGGTGCGGGCGCTTCAGGAGTATTTTGAAGCTTGAAACTCGAAACTTGAAACTTATAGCGAAATCATTGACGAGCTGGGCCCCAAGCTCAACGCTTTCATCAGGAGCACCAAATAATGCCTGCGGACATCGACCCAAGTTTCAAGTTTCGAGTTTCAAGTTTCAAATATCCCCGCGAAGCCTGCGGTGTCTTCGGCATCTACGGGCATCCCGAGGCGGCCCAGATCACCTACTTCGGGCTCTACGCCCTGCAGCACCGGGGCCAGGAGAGTGCCGGCATCGCCGTGCACCAGGACCGGCGGATCCATGCCCACAAGGGGATGGGGCTGGTGCCGGATGTCTTCGACGCCGTCCACCTGGCCGAGCTGGGGGGCGGCAGCGCCATCGGGCACGTGCGCTACTCCACCACCGGCGGCTCGATCCTGGTCAACGCCCAGCCCTTCACGGTCCAGCATCGCGGGCGCTTCTACGCCGTGGCCCACAACGGCAACCTCGTCAACGCCCACATTCTGCGCGCCGAGCTGGAGTCCACCGGCTCGATTTTCCAGACCACCGGCGACAGCGAGATTTTCCTCCACCTGCTCGTCAAGAACCTCGACAAAGGGCTGGAGACGGCGTTGCGCGAGACGGTGGCCCGGCTCCGGGGGGCTTACAGTTTCGTGGCGCTCACCAGTCGCGGCGAGGTCATCGGCATCAAGGACCCCAACGGGTTCCGGCCGCTGTGCATCGGCCGGCTCAACGGCAGCTTCGTCTTGGCCAGCGAAAGCTGCGCCCTGGATTTGATCCAGGCCGAGTACGTGCGGGAGGTGGCCCCCGGCGAAATCGTGATCATCGACGAGAACGGCCTGCGCAGCATCCCGGGGCCTCGGGCCGACCACGAGAGCCTGTGCATCTTCGAGTACATCTACTTCGCCCGGCCGGACAGCACCATCCGCGACGCCAACGTTTACCGGATGCGCAAGGCCTTCGGCCGTCAACTGGCCCTGGAAAGCCCCGTGGCGGCGGATCTGGTCATGCCGTTTCCCGACTCTGGCGTTTACGCGGCCATCGGTTATGCGGAAGCCTCGGGCATCCCCTTCGAGATGGGGATGATCCGCAACCACTACGTGGGGCGCACCTTCATCCAGCCCACCCAGAGCATGCGCGACTTCGGGGTGCGGGTGAAGCTCAACCCGGTCAAGGAGGTGTTGCGGGGCAAGGACATCATCATCATCGAGGATTCCATCATCCGCGGCACCACGGCCCGCACCCGGGTACGGGCCCTGCGGGAGCTGGGGGTGAAAAAGATTCACATGCGCATCAGTTGCCCGCCCCACCGCTTTCCCTGCCACTATGGCATCGACTTTTCCACCCGCGGCGAGCTCATCGCCGCCGGCAAAAGCGTCTCGGAATTGAGGGACCACCTCGGCCTCGATTCGCTCCACTACCTGAGCATCGAGGGAATGCTGGCGGCCACCGGCATTCAAACCCCTGAGCTGGTCTTTTGCAAGGCCTGCTTCGACGGCTGCTACCCGGTGGACTTCGATGCCGGGCTCACCAAGGCGTGCCTGGAAATCGGGGAGGGCCGCAATTCTTAGGCCCGCGGTTACCTTCCCGACCAAACCGGACACGACCTTGGCCGGCAGCGCTGGAAGGCGTGAAGCACCGACATACTGTTTGACTTGAATGTCGGTCCCTGCTACAGCACTCACCGGATCGCTTCCCAGCAGACAAACCCGGAGAACACCTGAAATGAAAGGTGGCCGCTGAAACCCCTCTATCCGAAACGGATGGTGGGGTTTTCTCTTTTGAAGCCGTCTGGTTCGGACGTTGCGGCGCTTGGCGTGCGGTCGGACAAGCCCGGCTGGATCTTGCTGCGCGCCGGGTGGGGGGATTTTGCGGATCGAATCCATCCTCAAGGATCAGCCCGTTGAAAACGATACCGCCAACCGCCAAACCAACCCCCGTTTGGTCCCGGTGGCGGTTGAAACCCCAACACCAAAAGGAGGAGAGATTCATGAAGAGAAATCTGTTGGCATCCGTCATCGTTTTGGCCTTCGTGCTTTCCCTTTGCGCCTGTCAAACCCTTCCCAGGGAAATGACCGCCAAGGAGTATATGGCCGAGGCACGGGAAACGATTGTCGAGGTACCGCTTCCGGAGGCCAAGGCCATTTTCGAGAGAGGCGATTATATCTTTCTCGATTGCCGGACCGAAACGGAGTTTAACGCCGGTCATATCCCCAAGGCCGTCAATCTTCAGCGGGGTCTGCTCGAGTTTTACATGGGTAAAAAGGTCACCGCCGACAAGAATGCCAAAATCATGGTCTATTGCAAAACCGGTGGACGCGGTAGCCTGGCCACCAAGACCCTGATGGAAATGGGATACAAGAATGCCGTGAACATGGGCGGGGGATGGACGGCCTGGAAAGAGGCCGGCTATCCGGTAGAGTAAGTTTACCGGGAAACCGTACCGGCTGAATTTTTTCCAGGGGCGCCGTGGAAACGTTGATCCCGTCTCCACGGCGCCCCTTTGGGTTTGCCGGGCGTGTTTTTTCCGTGGTTTGGCGCCAAGCGGATTTGGAAGGCGCAAATGCCTGAAGGCGTTGCGGCGCCGTCGTGCCAGCCCCGCTTTTTCCCTTGACAAGCTTCCGGTAAATTTTCGATGGTGGGCCACCTTTGTTTCTCCTCACCGTGAAAAGGAGGCAGACATGGAAGGATGCGTTTTTTGCAGGATCGTCCAGGGGGAGATTCCCTGTGTCAAGGTCTATGAGGACGATCGGGTCCTGGCGTTCGCCGATATCAACCCCATCACTCGCGGTCACACCCTGGTCATCCCCAAGGCCCACGCCGAAAACCTGTGGGAAATCGAGGAGGCGGACCTCATGGCCGTGCAGCGGGCGGCTAAACAGATCGCCGTAGCGATCAAGGAAAGCCTCAGGCCCGACGGGATCGCCTGTCTGCAACTGAACGGCCGGGCGGTGAACCAGGTGGTGATGCACTACCATTTCCACCTGATTCCGCGCCGCAATACGGATCCGGAGCTCAAGATGACCGCCTGGGACCTCATCCCCGGGGACCTGGACGACATCAAGCAGGCGGCGGCGGCCATCGCCGGAGCCTTGAAATGATTGTCGGTCCGCGGAAAACCTCGATCTTTGTCGTCCCGTAGGCAGCGAGGGGGGGGCTTGGTCGGAATGGCACCCCCTGCGCCCACGGAGGGGCGCAGGGGAAAAATGGATCAAAGATCTGAATGGGAGAGGGAATGAAACTGACAGACGTATTACCCCTGGAAACCTGGAAGGAACTCGAGGAGGAAATTTTCAACCGATCCGGTTTGCAAGCCAGCGTTTTCGATGTCGATGGGATTCGCATCACCGACACCAAGCGGTGGGCCAACCGGCTCTGCCCGGTGATCAAGGCAGACGACCGGGGACAAAGCTACATCTGCGCCGTGGCCCACATGAATTTGGCCAACGAGGCCCGCGATACCCACAAGCCGGTGATCGGCGAGTGCGACGCCGGCCTATCCAAGGTGGTGGTGCCGATCTTTGTCGGCGACGAGTTTCTCGGCGCCGCCGGCGGCTGTGGCCTGCTGCTGGACGACGGCGAGGTGGACAGCTTCATGCTGAACAAGACGCTGGATCTGCCTGAAGAGAAGACCGAAGAACTCGCCGAGGGCATCGTGAGCCTCAGCACGGCCCAGATGGAAGAGCTGGCCGATTTCATCAGCGACTGGCTTCGGCGGCACCTTCCCGCTTCGAAGTGATGAAGTGATATTGGTGCGGTGGTCGTGGCGTGCCACGACCACCGCTTTTGCGTTTTGACGCCACCGCGAGGCCCTTATGCAGGATGTCTGGATGGCGATGGGGTTGACCGTGTTTGCCGGCATGGCCACCGGTATCGGCAGCGTCATCGCCTTTACCGCCAAGAAAACCGATTATCGTTTCCTTTCGGTGGCCACGGGCTTCTCGGCCGGCGTGATGCTCTACGTTTCTTTCGTGGAGATCTTTTTCAAGGGGGTCGAAGCCCTCACCGGTCGCTACGGCGAGGTGATGGGCCAGTGGGTCAACGCCGCTTCCTTCTTCGGCGGCATCCTGCTCATCGGTCTCATCGACTACCTGGTGCCGGCGGCCGAAAATCCCCACGAGACGCCCTCGGAATCCGAGACGGCGCCCCTTCATGACGCCTCTGCCCCCATCCCGGAATGCTACCTGGATGCCGAGGCCTGCCGACGCAATGTCGCCGCCGGCGTCGATGACCACGGGGCCAGTCGACGAAAGCTGCTGCGCATGGGGCTGTTTACGGCCCTGGCCATCGGTATTCACAACTTTCCCGAAGGATTGGCCACTTTTCTGGCCGCCCTGGAAGACCCGAGCCTTGGGGTGGCCATCGCCGTGGCCATCGCCCTGCACAACATCCCCGAAGGGATCAGCGTTTCCGTGCCCATCTACTATGCCACCGGAAACCGCCGCAAAGCCTTCGTCTATTCGTTTTTGAGCGGGTTGGCCGAACCGGTGGGCGCCGGCGTGGCCTACCTGGCCCTGAGACTGGTGGTGGGCACCGGCAACGGCGTGATGCCGCCCCAGGTGATGGGCATTCTCTTCGGCGGCGTGGCCGGGGTCATGGTGTACATCAGCCTGGACGAACTGCTGCCCACCAGCCGGGCCTACGGCAAGGGGCACGACAGTATTTTGGGGCTGATCGGCGGGATGGCGGTGATGGCGCTGAGCCTGCTGCTGATGAAGTGAGGGACACCATGCGGAGCCTTTTCCGCCGTTTCGTTCCGATGACCGGGGTCAGGAATGACGGAAATGACGGAAAAAAGCCGGTGATATCCCGGATGTATCCGGCATTTCTCAGCAACTCGTCACCCCGGGCCCGGACCCGGGGGCCATGCTTGAAGGCTGAAGATTGCCGGAAGGTTTCCGGGCAATTGAAACGCAGTCGCGGAATAGAAGCCTATGAGAATAGTTTCGAAGTGGGCTCAACGCCGCTTGGCGGCCTGAGATGCCGTTTGTTCAACGCTGGTTAGCGCTGGTTGACCAGGGTCACCTGGTCGTTCAAGGTCCACAGGTCGTAGAGGTAGCCCAGCCCGAAGATCCCGCCAGTGAACAGGTAGATCACCGCGGTGATCCACTTTTCCAGGTAGAACCGGTGGGCGCCGAAGATCCCGAGAAAGGTGAGCAGCACCCAGGCCACCGTGTAGTCCTTGGGGCCGGCGGCAAAGCGCAGGTCCGCCTGGCGGTCCATGGACGGAATCAGAAACAGGTCGATGAGCCAGCCGATGCCCAGCAGTCCCAAGGTGAAAAACCAGATGGTGCCGCTGACCGGTCTGCCGTAGTAGAAGCGATGGCTTCCGGTGAAGCCGAAGATCCACAGGATGTAGCCGATGGTTTTGCGGTGGGTGTCGTTGTTGGTCAAGAATCGTTCTCCTTTCAATCCGAAGGCGGGCGGGGCGGCCTTGAGCACTCTGGCATCGGCGGTGTCGTGAAGGTTGAGGGAAACTTGGTGTATGGCCGCCCCCCCGGTTTAAAATATCTTCC
The DNA here is from genome assembly GCA_028700185.1 of Desulfobacteraceae bacterium. Taxonomy (GTDB): domain Bacteria; phylum Desulfobacterota; class Desulfobacteria; order Desulfobacterales; family UBA2174; genus UBA2174. The sequence goes on from JAQVTF010000126.1 coordinate 7,723, forward strand.
ACTATAAACCAATTCAAATTCAAAACCCCAACGAAACCGTCAGCAAGGCGGTCAGGGGCGCGCCGACGGAGTAGCTGGTGGCGCCGGCCCGGCTGTCGTCCATGGCGTTGACAAAGGCCACGTACTCCTCGTCGAAGAGGTTGGTGACGTCCAACGATAGCTTGAGCTCCTCGACAAAGGAGATGTTTTTCTTCGTGTAGGCGATCTTCAGATCAGCGACCGTGTAGCTGTCTACTTTTTCCTTGTTTTCCGCGTCTCCGTAGCGTTCATCGATGTAGCGCAACATGGGCACCACTTCGAAATCGCCCCAGGTGAAGATCACCCCGCTCTTGATCATCCATTCGGGGGTGTCGACCACCTGTTTTCCGTCGGTGTCGAGGGTGGCGCCGGCGAAAGTCAGGTTCTGGTCGTAGGTGAGAGAGGTGTAGGTGGGGTTGAAAAAGAGCGTCACATGGTCGCCGAGAAAGAAATTGGTTTCCACTTCGACGCCGTACCCGGTGGCTTCACCGACATTCTGGTAATAGTTCAGGTTAACCCGCGGATCGTGGACCGTGGTGAGCAGGTTTTCATGCTTGGCATAAAAGACGGTGGGCCGGATTTCCATCCAGTCGTTGCGCAACCGGACGCCCACTTCGACGCTGTCGGTTATCTCCATCTGGTAACCGTTGAACATGTCGTTCAGGGTCACTCCGGCGTCCTGGAACGCGGCCCGGTTGTTGTTGTACAGGGTGATCAACGGCATGTAGGCATAGGGCCGGATCTGGTTGCGCCCATAGCTGGTGTACACCTCGATGCCGTCGGAGATGCGGTAGTTGAGCCCGAGACTGGGCAGTA
>JAQVTF010000127.1 GCA_028700185.1 Desulfobacteraceae bacterium
ATGGCAACATATCGGATTTATTATAAATATATGCCACGACGAGAAGAAGTTGTCAAGTGCTTTTTATAAAGTTTTTGCTTTATTTACAGACTGTTAGGTCGGCCGGATTTTTTACGATGGAATCAATTCTGGCCAGAGCCGCATCGGTTTTTGATTTCCCGGTCCCGGAGGTGCTGCGCAGGGGTCGTCAGCGGCCACGGGCGCCTGCCCGCAGCTTGGCCTGCTACTGGGCGGTGCGGGAGCTGGGGTTGCCCTCCGCGGAGTTGGCGCGGCGTTTCGGCATGACGCCCGTCGGGGTCAATTACGCCGTGCGCCGTGGCGAGCAGCTTGCGGCAGAGAGAATGCTGGCGCTGGACGAATGAAGTTACTTATTTACCTATCTTTGTCCCTGTTTTTCCTGTTTTTCCTCAATCGCCTCGCCGGTGAAAGTGGATGAAATGGTGGCCGGCAGGAATTTGACAACGGCGTCGTGACTGGGGTTTAATCAAAAAAATTGCCGACCGCCGGCCTTTGCCCCATGCTCATCGCATCGGCCCCGAACGTTGCCTGAAAAACCACAAGCTAGTGTAACCCCTTGGCGGCACTACCATGAACCTCATCGAATCTTTCCTCCACGTCCCGCGGATCGCCTATTTTTCCATGGAAATCGCCTTGCGCAGCGAAATTCCGACCTACGCGGGCGGTCTGGGGATCCTAGCCGGCGACACCTTGCGCACGGCCGCCGACTTGAACATGAACATGGTGGCGGTCAGTCTCGTCAGCCGGGCCGGCTACTTTCGCCAAACCATCGATGCCGCAGGACAACAAAACGAAGCGCCCCAGCTCTGGGAACCGGCCCAATGGGCGACCCGCATGGGAGCCATGGTTTCCATCGACCTCCTCGACCGCATGGTCTGGGTCAGCGGGTGGTTGTACGTCCTGGAGTCTCCAGCGGGCGGCCGGCAACCCGTCATCCTGCTGGATACGGACTTGATGGAAAATCAAGCGGAAGATCGTTTGATCACGCATTATCTGTACGGGGGCGACGATCGCTACCGCCTGCAACAGGAAGCCATCCTGGGGATCGCGGGCGTGCGGATGCTCCAGGCGCTGGGCTTCCAGGTTCGAGAATATCATCTGAATGAAGGGCATTCCGCCCTGCTGGGGATCGAATTGTTGCGCCGCTACGCCTTTCCCCTGGAGGAGGTCCGGCAGGACGAATCGCCCTATGACATCCTATCGGTGCGTCAACTGTGCAACTTCACCACCCACACGCCCATCGACGCCGGACACGACAAGTTCCCCTACGCGCTTGTCGACGAGGTCCTGGGCCCAATCATCGACAAACCGCTGATGCAACGTTTGGGCGGCGGTGATCGGCTCAACATGACTTTGCTCGCATTGAACCTCAGTGAGTATGTCAACGGTGTAGCCGTACGCCACGCCGAGATATCGGCCAAGATGTTTCCGGGATATCACATGCGCGCCGTGACCAACGGTGTGCACCCGCGAACGTGGACCCACGACAGTTTCGCCAAATTGTACAACCTGTATCTGCCGGGATGGTGCCGCGAACCGGAGATCCTGGTCCGCGCGGATCATGCCATCCCTGATGCGGCCATCTGGCAGGCCCATCAGGATGCCAAAAACGCCTTGTTTCGGCACATCATCGAAGTCGGTGGACCTCACCTCGATCCGGACATCGCCACCATCGGCTTCGCCCGGCGCATGACGGCCTACAAACGGCCTGATCTGCTTTTTATCGATCCGGATCGTTTGATATCGATCGCCCAAAGGCACCCTTTTCAACTCGTCATCGCCGGCAAGGCCCATCCGCGCGACGAGACGGGCAAAGCATTGATCGCCTGGGTCCATTCGATGGTACAGCAACTGAAAGAATCGATCCCCATCGTCTTCCTTCCCGATTACCAGATGGATCTGGCGAAAAAGCTCGTGGCGGGGGTGGACATTTGGCTCAACACGCCGCTACGTCCGCTGGAGGCCTCCGGCACCAGCGGCATGAAGGCGACGTTCAACGGCGTGCCGAATCTGAGCATCCTGGACGGCTGGTGGATTGAGGGCTGCATCGAAGGGATCACCGGCTGGGCGATCGGCGACGACCCCGACGCCTCCACTGAAAATGACGCCGCGTCTCTCTACCAAAAATTGGAGACCGTCGTTTTACCTCTCTTCTATGGGGACCGGTCCGCCTGGATCGGCGTCATGAAGGGCGCCATCAGCAAAAATGCGTCCTATTTCAACAGCCATCGAATGATGCGCCGCTACGCCGTCGAAGCTTATATGCAATGAGAAGACGCCATTCTCATGCACCGGTTTGCGGCAAAGCGCAACGAGGATAGGTGGATCAGTAAAAGGAATGCCGATGACCCGGCAGCTCAAAATTGGAGACATTACGGTGGAGGTGACACTTAAGCACATCAAGAATTTACGCCTGAGCGTCCATCTGCCCACGGGTCGCGTCCGCATTTCGGCGCCGGCTTGGATGAGTTTGGAGAATATCCGTCTCTTTGCCGTTTCCAAACTGGGATGGATCAAGAAACAGCAGGGCCGAGTCCGTCGCCAGGATCGCGAAACCCCTTGTGAGAGCCTGGCGCACAAAAATCATTACGTGTGGGGAAAACTTTACCCGCTCACGGTGGCCGAGAGCGACCGGGCGCCCGCCATCGAATTGGAAAACGACCGGATATGGTTGCGGGTACGTCCGGGCACCGATCAAAGGCGGCGGCAGGCGTTGATGGAATGCTGGTATCGAGGTCAGGTGAAGGAGGCCCTGCCCCCCTTGATCGAGAAATGGCAATCACTGATGGGGGTGAGCGTGAACCGTTTTTTCGTCCAGCGGATGAAGACCCGATGGGGAAGCTGCAACCCTGTTGCCGGCAATATCCGCCTCAACACCGAACTGGCCCAAAAAGCCCCCGAATGCCTGGAGTACGTCGTTGTTCATGAAATGCTTCATCTGTTGGAACCCACACATAATGCCCGCTTCAAAGCTTTGATGGATTCCTTTCTGCCAAATTGGCGATTGCTCAAGAACCAGTTGAATCGGAGGTGAAGCCTTGGCGCCCCTGATGCCGGTTTTGTTCGTGGGCCACGGCACCTGGTCGGTGCTGGTGCAGATGTTCCCCAGGCCGACATCCCGGTGGTGCAGCTGAGCATGGACAAACAAAGTTACTTGTCCCTGTTTCCTATGGAGCCCATCTGTTTGAGTGGTTTATACATCTCCGGATAGAGCTTTTTCATGCACTCCGGGCAAAGACTGTGGCTGAAGTCAACTTCCGAGTGTTCTTTGATGTAAACTTCGATCTGCTCCCAATCGCCTTTGTCGTTCCGGATTTTCTTGCAGTGGGAGCAGATGGGCAGAATTCCGCGCAGGGTCTTGATCTCGGCCAAAGCAGCCTGAAGCTTGTTGACGAGATCGATCCGCTCCTTCTCGGCGCGCTTGCGCTCGGTGATATCCCGACAGATGCAGAAGATCAGTTTTTCCCCACGGTACACGGCGCCGTTGTTGCTCAGCTCCACATCAATGATTGTTCCGTCCTTGCGGCGGTGCTGGGTCTCGAAATGAGCGCCTTCCGGGTCAATTTCATCGATCATGACCCGGATTTCATCCTTTGCGCTTTTCGCATCCCAGTCCCAGACATGGAGATCATGGACCTCCTGTAGGCTGTAGCCGAGCATTTTTGCAAATTGGGTGTTCGCCTCGTAGACCTTGCCCTGCTGGTCGAGGACCACAATGCCATCCCGGGACTGCTCGATGAGCATTCGCCAGCGGCTGATCTCTTCCCTGAGCAGGTTTTCCATTCGTTTCTGTTCCTGCTCAGCGTAGCGCAATCTATGGATTTCAGATCCCCATCCTTCATCGTTTGGCTGTAAATCCATGCGCACTCCTCTGTGCAAAGTAACTTTTACGGGTAAATCAAACCGATCATGAATAATTACAATATGACTGTTTTCATCATAAGAAAGAGAAGCAATCGACATGCCATTTTTTGCTCCACTGAACTTTTTTTAAACCTTGTCGGGTCTCGATGGCCGGCGTAGAAGAGATCCGTCCGCGTACTGATACGCAAAAATTCACCGACACCACCCAATCGCACCCTTTCCCGCGGCTCTTGATCGTTCAGCGACTGAACCCCGCTTATTTTTTACTTGACAAAACCGGCTGCGAACAATCATAAAGATGACTGTCCGGTCAGTCATTGACATTCTCAAGGGAGTTCACCCGTGCCCAAGGAAACTTTTTTCAAAATCGCCGACGAAAAGCGCGAGCGGCTGCTGCGCGAGGCGGCCCGCCTGTTCGCCGAGAGGGGCTTCAACCAGACCGACATGGCCCAGCTGGCCAGCCGCGCCGGGGTGGCCAAGGGGTCGATCTACAACTACTTCGAGAACAAGGAAGACCTCTATCTCTACGTCTGCCGGGACGGCATGCGACGCTCCCGGGAGGCAATTTATGGCCGGATGGATCCGGAATGGGACGTCTACCGCCAGATCGAGCATATTTTTCGGCAAGGGGCGCGGTTCATCCAGAATCACCCGGAATACCTGATTCTTTACGCCAACATCTCTTCGGCCGGCATGGAACGCTTCTCCGTGCAGATGTCCCGGGAGGTGGAAAAGTACACGGCCGATCACCTCAAGCGGTTGATCCGCAGGGACATGCAGCGGGGCCTGGTGCGCGATGACGTGGATGTCAATTTCGCCGCCTTCATGGTCAACAGCCTCTACATCATCTTCATGACATCGCTGGTCTCCAGCCATTTCAAACTCCGACTGCAGGAGTATCTTGAAATGGACGGCGATTTCACCGACGCGTCGCTGGAGCCGCTGATCCAGGGCACCACGGATACCATCAACAACCTGCTGCGGCCGGTATAGATGAAAAGCAGCATGAACCGGGAAAAACGCAACTATCCAAGAGCATTGAACCGATTCAAAAAATCTTAGGATTCAAGGAGGGACCATGTCCAATTCAACCGGCGGCCAGATCATCGCCAAAATGTTGAAAGCCGAAGGCGTCGAGAAGTTTTTTGGGATCGTCGACGGCACCTATCTGCAGCTTTTCGCCCACTGCGTGGAAGAGGGGATCCAGATGATCACCCCCCGCCACGAGGCGGTGGCAGCTCACATGGCAGGGGCCTATGCGCGTCTCACCGGCAAGCTGGGGGTCTGCATCGCCAGCAACGGCCCCGGGGTGGCCAACATGCTGGCCGGGGTGGCGGTGGAGAACGTGGAGGGCAACCGCGTGCTGTTGATCACCAGCTCCCGCCGCACCGGCATCGCCTACCCGGATCGCGGCGGCGCCTACCAGTGTTTCGACCACGTCGGCGTGATCAAAAACATGGCCAAATGGTCGGCCACCTGCGCCCATGCCGAGCGTATCCCCGAACTGTTTCGCAAGGCCCTGCGCAAGTGCTACCAGGGCCGGCCCGGCGTGGTGCACCTCGATGTGCCCGAAAACCTGATCAACGGACCGTGCCCCGCCGCCCCCATCCTGATCCCGGAGCGTTACCGCCGCACCCTGCCCATCGCGCCTCTGGCCCAGCAGGTGGAACAGGCCGCCGAGCGGCTGGCCGCGGCCCGTCTGCCCATGATCCATGCCGGCAGCGGCGTCATCCACGCCGGGGCTTTCGCGTCCCTGCGCCGAGTGGCGGAACAACTGCACGCCCCCGTGACCACATCCTGGGCCGGTCGCGGCGTCATCGATGAACGCCATCCCTTGGTCTGGCCCATGGTGTACATCGACGCCAACAACGCCCTGCGCAACGCCGCCGACCTTTGCCTCTGCCTCGGCTCGGACCTGGGGGAAACCGACTGGTGGGGCAAGGCGCCCTACTGGGCCAAGACCGCGGACCAGCAGTTCATCCAGGTGGATATCGACGAAGAACGCCTGGCGCGCAACCGGGCCACCGACCTGGCCATCGTTGGTGATGTCGGGCTTTTCCTCGACATGCTCGCAACAGCCCTGGCGCAACGCGAGTCCACCATGGATCTGACCTCCCGCAAGTCCAGGGTTGCGGAGCTGGCCCTGCTGAAAAAAGAAGAACGCAAAACCCTCGACGAGATGTTGGCCCTGCCGGACGAGCCCATGATCTCATGCCGGGTGCCCACAATTTGCCGCGAGATGTTTCCGGACGACGCCGTGGTGGTCTTCGACGGCGGCAACACGGCCGTCTGGGGCAACTTCTACACCGAGCTGCGAACCCCCAACAGCCAGCTCGGCACCCATCACATGGGTCACCTGGGAGCCGGCGTGGGCCAGGCTCTGGGCGCCGCCGTGGCCCGGTCGGACAAGCCGGTCTACTGCCTCATCGGCGACGGCGCCATGGGCTTCAATATGCAGGAGGTGGAGACCGCGGTGCGCCACGGCCTCAAGGTGATTTTTCTGGTTCTCGTGGACAAGGCCTGGGGCATGGTGAAGATCAACCAGATGTTCGCCCTGGATCCGGTCAAGGAGATGTTCGAAACCGCCCTGGGACCGGACAAGAAGGGAACGATCAACACCGATCTGGGCGAGATCGCCTGGGACGAGCTGGCCCGGGCCATGGGGGCCTTCGGCGCCCGGGCCGCCAGCGCCGAGGAGCTGCGCGGCGCCCTGGAGCAGGCCCGGCAGTCCGGCACCTGCGCGGTGATCCACTGCCTCGTCAACGCCGAGGCTCACATGATGGCCCCCGGGCTGTTGCATTTCAAGGCGATGCACCAGGAACCGGCCGGTGAGTAGAAACAGTCACGGACGGCTTTGCAACGAGAGGTGGCAGACAGGATAGAAGGAGGATGAATGGATGCGGCCGCAGTGGACCAGATCAGCCTCAATTTCAGCAAGAGCGGTTTGTTGGGCCTCAACGCCGTCATCGGCCTGATGATGTACGGCATGGCCCTGGACATGAAACTGGATGATTTCAAACGGGTTCTGCGGTCGCCCAAGGGGCCGGCCATCGGGCTGTGCGCCCAATTCATCCTGTTGCCGGCCTTCACCTTTCTGTTGACCCTGGTGTTGCCCGTCACCCCCTCCATGGCCCTGGGGATGATGATGGTAGCGGCCTGTCCCGGCGGCAACCTCTCCAACCTGATGACCTACCTGGCCGGCGGCAACGCGGCCCTCTCGGTGAGCATGACGGCGGTGTCCACCGCCACGGCCGTGGTGATGACGCCCCTGAATCTGTCCATCTGGGGCAGCCTCAACCCGGCCACCCGGAACATCCTGCGCGAGGTGAGCCTCAATCCCATGGATGTCTTTCAGACCATCGTGCTGATCCTGGGTATCCCGTTGGTGCTGGGGATCAGCACCTCACGCTTGTACCCCCACCTGGCCGACCGCATCCGCAAACCGTTCAAAACCGTATCGGTGGTGATCTTCTGCCTCTTTGTGGCGGCGGCCCTGGGCGCCAACTGGCACAACTTTCTGCGCGCCATCGGCCTGGTGGCCGTGGGGGTGTTCCTGCACAACGCCCTGGCCCTGACCCTGGGCTACACGGCGGCCCGATTGTGCGGCCTGCCCGAACGGGACCGCCGCGCCGTGGCCATCGAGGTGGGCATCCAGAACTCGGCCTTGGCCCTGGTGCTGATCTTCCAGTTTTTCGCCGGCCTGGGGGGCATGGCCATCATCGCCGGCTGGTGGGGGGTCTGGCACATCATCTCCGGTTTGACCATGGCCTCGTTCTGGTCACGCCGGCCGTTGGCGGCCCCACAACAGGAGGAAGGGATTTCATGAGCACCCAGCGCACGCCTTATCGTTCGGTCCTGATCACCGGTGCCGGGGGATACATCGGTCGCCAAGTGGTGGCGGCCCTGGCCGCCGATCGTCGCGATCTCACCACCATCGTGGCCAGCGACCTGCGGCCGCCGCCCGCCGACCGGCGTCTTGCCGGCATCGACTACCTGGCCGCGGACATCTGTTCTCCCCAGCTGGCCAGCGCCTTGGAGCGCTACCGGATCGACGTGGTAATTCACCTGGCGGCGGTGGTGACCCCTGGCCGCCGGTCGAACCGGGAGCTGGAGTACAAGGTGGATGTGCTCGGCACCGAGAATGTGCTCAACGCCTGCTTGTCCGCCGGTGTCCAGAAGTTCATCTACACCTCCAGCGGCGCGGCCTACGGCTACCATGCCGACAATCCGCAATGGCTGGAAGAGCATCATCCGATCCGCGGCAACGACGAATTCGCCTACGCCTGCCACAAGAGACTGGTGGAAGAGATGCTGGCCCGCTACCGCCAAGCGCACCCGGAGCTGGAGCAACTCATCTTTCGCCCCGGTTTCATCCTGGGCGCCACCACCCGCAACCAGATCACCAACCTCTTCGAACAGAAGCGGATCATCGGCCTCAAAGGCGCGGACAGTCCCTTTGTCATCATCTGGGACCAGGACGTGGTGGGGGCCATTCTGAAAGGTCTCTTCGAAGGGGGCCAAGGCATCTACAACCTCGCCGGCGACGGCATTCTGACCCTGCCCGAGATGGCTCGTCTCATGGGCAAGCCTTACATCGCTTTGCCGGTGGGGCTGGTCAAGGCGGGCCTGTGGCTGGGCAAGCGCCTGGGGCTGACCCAGTACGGC
>JAQVTF010000128.1 GCA_028700185.1 Desulfobacteraceae bacterium
AGATGGGCAGCCCTTGGCCGCCGAGAATCTTGGGAGCGTAAAAAAACATGATCTTGTCCACGATTTTTTCCGCCAGGACGGCGGCCGCGACCCGGGCGCCCCCTTCGATCAACACGCTGGTCACCTGCATGGCGCCGAGCCGGGTCCTCAAGGCCTTCAGGTCGATTCGTCCCCGGTCCAGAGGTGACGTCAACATCCTGGCCCCCGCCGCTTCCAGTCGCCGACGGCGTTCCGGGCTTGCCGCTTCGGCGCATACGATAAGGGTTTTGGCCGGAGAATCAAGCCCGAACAGTCGAGATTCGGGAGGCGTTTCCAGGCGTGCGTCGAGAACGATGCGCAGGGGATCGCGGCCCGACCCGTCCGGCAAACGGGCCGTGAGCTGCGGGTTGTCGGCGATCACCGTGCCCACCCCCACCAGGATGGCGTCCAGTTGGCTGCGCAGGCGGTGAACCCTCTCCCGGGCCGGCGGCCCGGTGACCCACCGCGCATCGCCGCTGCGCGTGGCGATGCAGCCGTCGAGGGTGGCGGCGCATTTGAGCACCACGAAAGGCAACCCGGTGCGGATGTACTTGATCCAGGTCTCGTTGAGCCGCGCCGCCGCATCCGCCAAAAGCCCCTCATCGACCAAAACGCCGGCGCTGCGCAACCGCGCATTGCCGCCACCGGCCACGGTGGGGTTGGGATCGCTCAGGGCGGCGACCACCCGGTGGATCCCGGCCGCGAGGATTCTTTCGGTGCAGGGCGGGGTCCGGCCGTGGTGGTTGCACGGCTCCAGGGTGACGTAAAGGGTGGCCCCCATGGCCCGATCCCCGGCCTCATCCAGAGCCAGCACCTCGGCATGGGGACCGCCGGCCCGTTGGTGATACCCCTTGCCCACCACCTGGCCATCCTTGACCACCACCGCTCCCACCATGGGATTGGGAGAGGTGTGTCCGGCGCCCAGGGCCGCCAGGTCCAGCGCCATCTGCATGAAATGTTGGTCACTGTTCATTGGATTTGCTCAGCAGGCGACGCAGTTCGGCCATGAAATCATTGACATCCTTGAATTCGCGGTACACGGAGGCAAACCGGACGTAGGCGATATCGCTCTGTCCGTGGAGCCACCCCATGATCCGTTCGCCCACTACGGTGGAAGCCACTTCCTTCTCCCCGGCGTCCTTGAGGTCATGTTCCAGGTCGTGGAGAAAATCTTCGATGGCGTGGATGCTGATGTCGAGTTTTTCGCAGGCTTTCAGGATGCCGCTGCGTGCTTTTTCCCGGGAAAATTCCTCCCGTCGACCGTCTTTTTTCAGGATCATCAACGGTGTTTCTTCAATGCGCTCGTAGGTGGTGAAGCGTCGACCGCATTCAAGGCACTCCCGGCGTCGCCGGATCTCCAGACCGCTGCGGCTCAGGCGGGAGTCGATCACCTTGTCTTCGGACTCGCCGCAGAAAGGGCATTTCATGGGGCGCCTCCGCCTTCGGTGCCAGTCGATCCGTCCGGGACGAAGTGCCGTACCTCCACCCCGGCCTGGTTCAACATCTCCTCGCTCATGGCGTCGGCATAGCCCGCGAGGTAAACGATGGTGCGGATACCGGCGTTGATGATCATCTTGGCGCAGATGCTACAGGGCAGATTGGTGCAATACAGGGTGGCGCCCTGGATCGAAACCCCGTGGTAGGCCGCCTGAATGATGGCGTTTTGCTCGGCGTGGATCCCCCGGCACAGTTCGTGCCGTTCCCCGGAAGGGACGTTGAGCTGGCGGCGCAGGCAACCGGTCTCCGCGCAGTGGGCGATGCCGCTGGGGGCGCCGTTGTAGCCGGTGGACAAGATCCGTTTGTCCTTGACGATCACGGCTCCCACCGCGCGGCGCAGGCAGGTGGAACGGCAGGCCACCAGTTTGGCGATTTCCATGAAATAGGCGTCCCAGGAGGGCCTTGGATCTGCGGGGGAAGGGGGCACGCCGGAATCTCCTTTCACATCGTGAAACCCTGCGGGCTCAGGTGGGGATAGATGGGAAAGCGCTCGCACAGCGTCCGCACCTGCCGCCGGATCTGGGTCTGCCGGGTCTCGTTGTCCGGTTGGCGCAGCACCGCCACGATCATCTCGGCGATGGCTTCCATTTCGGCCAGACCCATGCCCCGGGTGGTCAGGGCCGGGGTGCCGATGCGCACCCCGCTGGTGATCCGGGGGCCCCTGGGATCGAAGGGGATGGCGTTCTTGTTGACGGTGATTCCCGCTTTTTCCAGGGCGGCCTGGGCGTCCTTGCCGCTGATGTCCAGGCATCGCAAGTCCGCCAGCACCATGTGGTTGTCCGTGCCACCGGATACCAGGTCCACGCCGTGGCCCATCAGCGCCGCGGCGAGGTGAGCGGCGTTTCGAATCGTCTGCTGCTGATCGCTTCGAAACTTCTCTCCCATGGCTTCCTTGAAGGCCACCGCCTTGGCGGCGATGACATGCATCAGCGGGCCCCCCTGGATGCCGGGAAAGATCTGTTTGTCCAGCATCGTTCCCAACGGTTCCCGGGCCAGGATCAAGCCACCTCGGGGGCCGCGCAACGTTTTGTGGGTGGTGGAGGTCACCACGTCGGCATGGGGCAGGGGAGAGGGATGCACCCCGGCGGCCACCAGCCCGGCGATGTGGGCCATGTCCACCATGAGCACGGCGCCGACGGCCGCCGCGGTCTTGGCCAGGGCCGGAAAATCGATGATGCGGGGGTAGGCGCTGGCACCGGCCACGATCATCTTGGGCTGCTGGGCACGGGCCATGACATCAATCTCATCGTAGTCCATGCGGCCGGTGTCCCGGTCGACACCGTAATGGACGAAGTCGAACAGCCGTCCCGAAAAGCTCACCGGGCTGCCGTGGGTGAGGTGGCCGCCGTGGGCCAGGTCCATGCCCATGATCCGGTCGCCGGGGGTCAGCATGGCGAAATAGACGGCCATGTTGGCCTGGGAGCCGCTGTGGGGCTGGACGTTGGCGTATTCCGCGGCAAACAGGGTGCGGGCCCGTTCGATGGCCAGGGCTTCGGCCTGGTCCACGAACTGGCAGCCCCCGTAGTAGCGACGGTCCGGATAGCCCTCGGCGTACTTGTTGGTCAATACACTGCCCTGGGCGGCCATCACCGCCGGGCTGGCGATGTTTTCCGAGGCGATCATCTCCAGGGTGTACTGCTGGCGCTCCAGCTCCCGGGCAATGGCCGCGGCGATTTCGGGATCCACCGATTCAAGCGACTCTGACATCACGGACGCCTTTTTCTCGTTTGGGGCTGAGTTGAGGTTCATTTTCGATTAACGGCTTCTATTCTCGCTGGGTTCCCCCCGTCCGCCATCCCCGCTGCACCCCCGGGTGACGATTTCCGACTTTCCACGAGTTTGTCCCTTTTGGCAAGGGGCGTTTTGGGCGGCGGCGGCAATTACTCGGCTTCCGGGCGAGTCCGGTCGAACATGGCGATGCGCCGCTGGTGTCGGTCGCCCTCGAAAGCCGTCTGGAGCCAGACGGTCAGAATTTCCAAGGCCATGGTTTCCCCGATCATTCGACCGCCCATCACCAGGATGTTGGCGTCGTTGTGCCGGCGGCTCAGGGCCGCCGTGAGCGGCTCGGCACACAAGGCGGCACGAACGCCGGGGAAGCGGTTGGCCACCATGGACATCCCCACGCCGCTGCCGCACATCAGGATGCCCCGTTCGAATTCCCCCGAGGCCACCCGTCGGGCCACGGCGCCGCCAAAAACGGGATAGTCGCACGAGGAGTTGTCGTGGGTGCCCACATCCTCCACCGGGTAGCCGAGACGCACGAGTTCCTGTTTGATCCGCTCCTTGAGCGGGAAGGCGGCGTGGTCGCTGCCGATAATCAGGGCCGAATGGTCTTTCATGGTCGCATCCTTCAAAAATATAGGGGTCAAGGGAGCCGCCTCAACCGGATCGCCACGCCTCCAAGACGAGGGTGGCGTTGGTACCGCCGAAACCGAAACTGTTGCTCAGGGCCGCCCCGATGGGCGCCTGACGCACCGTATGGGGAACGTAGTCGAGGTCGCAGGCCGGATCCGGGTGGTCCAGGTTGATGGTGGGCGGAATCGTTGTGTGGTGGATCGCCAGGGCGCAGAAAGCGGCTTCCACCCCGCCGCCGGCACCGATGAGATGACCGGTCATGGACTTGGTGGCGCTGATGGGGATCCGCTTGGCGCGTTCTCCGAAGACGGTTTTGATGGCCAGGGTTTCCAGGTAATCGTTGAGCGACGTGCCGGTGCCGTGGGCATTGATATGGTCGATGGCGTCGGGCGTCAGGCCGGCGTCGGCCAGGGCGGCTTCCATGCAGGACACCGCGCCCCGGGCGTCCGGCGGCGGCTGGGTCAGATGGTAGGCGTCGCAACTGCTGCCGTAGCCCGTGATTTCGGCGTAAATCCGGGCGCCGCGCATCAGGGCCTGGTCCAGGGGTTCGAGGATCAGCATGCCGGCGCCTTCACCGATCACGAATCCGTCGCGGTCTCGGTCGAAGGGCCGCGAGGCCTCTTCGGGGGCTTCATTGCGGGTGGAGAGGGCCTTCATGGCACCGAAGCCGGCGACGCAGGTCGGGGCCACCACGGCCTCGGTGCCGCCCGCCACCGCCAAATCCATCTGGCCGCAACGAATCATGCGGGCCGCTTCCCCCACGGCATGGGTGCCGGCGGCGCAGGCGGTGGACAGCGTGAGGTTCGGCCCTCGGGCAGCGATATCCATGGCGATGATGCCTGAAGCCATGTTGCCGATCATCATGGGCACGAAGAAGGGACTCACCCGTTGAGGACCGCGGCGGGAAACGATGTGGCAGTTTTTTTCCAACAGCGACAGCCCGCCCATGGCGCAACCGACCACCACCCCCATCCGGTCGGTGCCGGATCCGGAAAGGGTGAGACCGGCGTCCGCGGTCGCCATGCGAGCGGCGGCGCAGGCGAAGGCGACGAAGGGTTCGGCCTTGGCGGCCAGCTTGCGCGGCAGGAAATCGGCCGCCTGAAACCCCCGCACTTCCGCAGCGATGCGGGTGTCGAACCCGCCGGCGTCGAAACGGGTGATGGGCCCGACGCCCGATTGGCCGCGACAGAGGGCCTCCCATGAGGCGGCGGTGCCGATTCCCAGGGGAGTGACCAATCCGATGCCGGTTATGACGACACGCCGGCGCACAACGGTTGTTTCACCTTTACAGGGCCGCTGGCAGCATTTCCGGGGGGCCGGGAGGTGGTGTCAGTGGCTGTTGATGTAATCGATGGCATCCTGAACCGTCTTGAGATTTTCGGCGTCTTCGTCGGAGATCTCGATTTCAAAAGCTTCTTCCATGGACATGATCAGTTCCACCAGATCGAGGGAATCGGCCCCCAGATCATCGACGAAAGAAGCTTCCGGCACAACCTCCGAAGGATCCACGCCGAGCTTTTCGGCGATGATTTTTTTTACCTTGTCCTGAACCGACATGCATCCTCCTCGTTCAACAGGTCTGTCTGGTTTTGTCCGTGACGGTTTGCGGCGTTGGAACGACTTGCCGGAACAACGGCGCTCGGCTACATGTACATCCCGCCGTTGACATGAAGGACCTGGCCGGTGATGTAGCCGGCGGCCTCGGAGGCAAGAAATTGCACCGCCGCGGCGACTTCTTCCGGGGTGCCGATGCGGCCCAGCGGGATGGAGGCCGTGAGGGCGTCCCGCGCATCCGGTGCCAGGGCCGCCGCCATGTCGGTGTCCACCAGGCCTGGCGCCACGGCGTTGACCGTCACATTGCGCGGCGCCAGTTCCCGGGCCAGAGACTTGGTCAGGCCGATGAGGCCCGCCTTGGCCGCCGCGTAATTGGCCTGCCCGGCATTGCCGGCGGTGCCCACCACCGAGGTGACCAGGATGATGCGGCCGCTTCGCTGGCGTGCCATGGGCCGTGCCGCCGCCCGGACACAGTGAAAGGCACCGGTGAGATCGGTGGCGATCACCGCATCCCAGTCCTCCGGTGACATGCGCATTACCAATCCGTCCCGGGTGATGCCGGCGTTGCACACCAGAACATCAATGTGTCCCGTGGCGTCCAGAATTTCCTTGAAAAAAACCGCCACGGCGGCACCGTCGGCCACATCCACTGCCGTGGCCGAGGCGACGGCCCCCGCGGCGCGGCAGGCGGCGAGGGTTTCCGCCGCCGCCCCCGCGTCACTGCGGTAATTGAAAAACAGATGGGGCCGGGTCCGGGCGAAGGTCAGGCATATGGCCCTGCCGATGCCCCGCGAACCGCCGGTGACAACGATGGTCGATGGCCCTTTTTCCTTCATCGGCGTTCCCACTGGGCTCCCATCCGTTATTCGAGGGGGGGCCGCGTTCTCGATCGCCGGTGTGTCGGTAACCGCAGAACGCCCGCTGTGGCTGCGTCAGTCTTCATTCCCGCCGGTGACGTTGCGGCCCTTGTAGCTGCCGCAGGAAGGGCAGGCATGGTGCGGCAGGCGTTTTTCTCCGCACTGTGGGCAGGCGACGAGATTGGGCGCCTCAATTTTCTTGTGCGCTCGGCGCATGCCGCGCTTGGATTTGGATGTCTTGTGCTTGGGCATAGCCATGGCTATCTCCTAACAAATTGAATTATCGAAAAAAATAAAAGCCCGCAGGCGGGCCGCACTGTACCTAATGAAAACCCTCGGTCTTGTCAAGACATTTCCCTCGCTGATGGCCCGTCGCCGAGGTTGTTCTCGACAAACCGATGTGCTATCAAAATCGTTTAACTTCGGCATAGGGCCGCCGTTGATTTTTTGTAAACCAAACCCCTCACACCGGCAAGGTTGTTTTATGGATCCCATCGTGACCCGTTTCGCCCCCAGTCCCACGGGCTATCTGCATGTGGGCGGCGCCCGCACCGCGCTGTTCAACTGGCTTTACGCCCGCCATACCGGCGGCCGTTTCATCCTGCGCATCGAGGATACCGACACGGTGCGTTCCACCAAGGAATCGGTGGAGGCGATTTTCCAGGCGCTTCAATGGCTGGAGATCGACTGGGACGAAGGCCCCTATTTCCAATCCCAGCGCACCGATATCTATCAGACCTATGCCAAGCGGCTCTTTGAAAGCGGCCACGCCTACTATTGCACCTGCAGTCCCGAGGCGGTGGAAGAGATGCGCCGCAAGGCCATGGCTACCGGCGCCAACCCCCGCTACGACGGCACTTGCCGCGACAAGGGCCTTGGGCCCCGGCCCGGCGCCGTGCTACGTTTCCGATCCCCGGCCACCGGCACCACCGTCCTGGATGACGTGGTCAAGGGCGGCATCGCCTTCCAGAACACCGAGCTGGACGATTTCGTCCTCGTGCGCAGCGACGGGACCCCCACCTACAATTTCGTGGTGGTGGTGGACGACATCACCATGGGGATCAATACCATCATCCGCGGCGACGACCACGTGATGAACACCCCCAAACAGATTCAGATCTACCGGGCCCTGGAGGCGACGCTGCCCGTTTTTGCCCACGTGCCCATGGTCTTGGGGCCAGACCGCACCCGCCTGAGCAAGCGCCACGGCGCCATGTCGGTGACCGCCTACCGGGATATGGGCTACCTGCCCGAGGCTTTTATCAACTACCTGGTACGCCTGGGGTGGTCCTGTGGAGATCAGGAATTCTTTACCCGCGCCGAGCTCATCGAAAAGTTTTCCCTGGAAAATATCGGCCGCTCGGCCGGCATTTTCGATCTGGCCAAGCTTCAGGCCCTCAATGCGGACCATATCCAGGCCCTTTCCCCGGAAGCCCTGGTGCCACACCTGGCGCCGATCCTGGCGCAAAAGGGGCTGGTACCGGATACCGTGCCGTCCCTGCCCAGGGTGATCGCCACCTTGCAGCCCCGCAGCAAGACCTTGGAGGAAATGGCCGACCAGGCGCGCTTCTACTTCGATGAGACGGTGGATTATGACCCGGCGGCGGTCAAGAAGGTGTTCAAGCCGGCAGTCGTGGAGCCGCTGCGGCAACTGGTGGCCGAGCTGGAGAAGCTCGATACGTTCACCGAGGCCGGTCTGGAGGCGGCGTTTGTTGCCGTGATGGAGGCAACGGGATTGAAGCTGGGCAAGATCGCCCAACCGGTGCGACTGGCTCTCACCGGCCGCACCGCCAGCCCGGGGATCTTCGAGACCATCGAGGCCCTGGGGCGGACCAAGACCATGGACCGCCTGCGTCGGGCCCTGGATTTTCTCGACGGCATGGAAGGGCAAACAGGGGCTTGACGAGCCGGACAAAGTTCACTATAGTACCGGGCCACTGCTGAGGGATCGTCTAGTGGCAGGACGACGGGTTCTGGCCCCGTTAACCTAGGTTCGAATCCTAGTCCCTCAGCCAAAATCAAAAATTCGCGGCGACCCCAAACGCCGAAAAAGTTTCAAGAGATCGGGAGGTTTGCTAAAAAGCAGCCTCCCGATTTTTTTATGGTGGTCTTGTAAGGTTTTGGCTGATTTTTGCTGATGTTTAAATCT
>JAQVTF010000129.1 GCA_028700185.1 Desulfobacteraceae bacterium
CTATACCCTTCTGTCATCCCGAGGAGCGCCAGCGACGAGGGATCTCTTGGCCTTTGCCACCCCTTCCCGCCGTACTCCCAACTGCAGATTCCTCACATTCGTTCGGAATGACACGGGAGGAAGGCGTTCGGAATGACAACGGAAAAAGGGTGTCATCGCGAAGAGCGCGGCGACGGCCCGTGTCGTCCCGAGGAGCGTCTAAACCTTCTGTCATCCCAAGGAGCGCCGGCGGCGACCCGTGTCATCCCGAGGAGCGCCTAAACCCTTCTGTCATCCCGAGGAGCGCCAGCGACGAGGGATCTCTTGGCCTTTGCCACCACTTCCCGCCGTATTCCCAACTGCAGATTCCTCACATTCGTTCGGAATGACACGGGAGGAAGGCGTTCGGAATGACATGGGAAGGGCGCACCAGTATGACACGAAAAAACGCGCCAGCATCGCGATGATTCCGAAAAACCCGCCAGCATCGCGATGACACGAAAAAACACGGTAGCGGCGGAATCCGGGATGACGCGGGCAGCAGGCGATCGGCAGTCGCTCTGAGTCCGAACCCTGAACCTGAAACCCCGAAACCTGGTCAGGCGCCCGGCGCCATCGACTCCGCTAGGCGGTCGTAAACCGCGCCATCTCCGGGGCGACAGCCTTCAGGCGGGCGGCCTCGTCTCCGTCCGGGTCCATCAGCTCGAAATCGGCGTACTCGAAGCCCGGTGCCACCGAACAGCCCACCAGCACGCTGTCGGCGATGGGCTCGGCCGCCTGCCATACACCGGCCGGGATGACGTGGCAATACCGATTTTCGGCGGCGGCAAGCACGACACCCGCCGGCGGACGCTCGCTGCCGTCCCAGAGATAAAGCCGAATCCCCTGCCCCTGGTACAGGTTCCAGACCTCGTCGCCGCCCACCCGGTGAAAGCGGCTCTTTTCGCCGGGAGCCAGGGAAAAATAGATGTGGGTCAAGGCGGCCCGCCGCTTCCCGCCGGCCGTGCGGACGACGTTTTGCGACCGGTAAACGCGGCGGAAGCGGCCGCCTTCAGGGTGTTCGACGAGATCGACAGGTTTCATGACGCCCCCGGTTCAGGCCTTTCCGCCAGGTCCAGCCAGCGACCGCCGGTGAGCGGGTCCAGGTCGGCCGGCTTGAGCTCGAAGAGGGAGAACGGGGTGCCGGCGGCGGCCCAGATGGTTTCGTGGCGCTTCAGGTCCTCGTCCAGAAAGGTTTCCAGGGGCTCGCTGTGGCCGGCGGGCGGCACGCCGCCGATGGCGTAGCCCACCCGCGCCTTGACGAAGTTGCCGTCGGCCCGGCCCAGCTTCAACCCCGTGGCGGCCTCGATCTTCTTCAGGTCCACCCGGTTGGCCCCTGAGGCGATGACCAGCACGGGCCGATCTCTTTTTTTGTCCTTGAAAACGAGGGACTTGGCGATCTGCCCGACATCGCAGCCCACGCTGTCGGCCGCCTCTTGGGACGTCCGGGTGGAGCCGGCGAGTTCCCGGACCTGGAAGGAAAAGCCTTTAGACGCCAAAAATTCCTGCACCCGCCGGGCGCTGTCGCTGAGTGGGGATGACATGGGACGATATTCTCCTTGTCAATGGAGGTCGAAGACGATTTTCAGGGCATCGTCGATTTGGGTCATGAACGCCGCCTCCATTTCGCCGCGCACGTTCACGCATCGGGCGCGATGGTCCATGGGACGGCTCTGGAGGCAATCCGCCACTGATTTTTTGATCAGGCCATTTCGGGGCGAAGGGATGATTTCCACGTTGGTGATGATGCGCGCTTTCTTTTCGCTCCATGCCGTCAACGGCACCACCTGGACCAACGGGACCCGTGCATTGTAGATGTTGTTGGTGACGACAACGTAGGGCCTAGCCATAATCTGACCATCTCAATCGGTCAAGAAGCTTCTTTCGAACGTGCGCAAAAAGGGAACTCAAACTTCCTTTTTTCACCTGAAAGCCGAATCTTTTGTTCTAACTCCCCAAGCGATCACCGGCCTCTGTGGCAGGGAAATTTCTCTTGCGAAAAAGCTCCTTGTCCGCGACGTCATTTCCGCCCCTCCAGTTCATTTTCACTAAAAACCCAACCCATTTAAATCAAAGGAGTTTTATTATCCAATCCCGTTAAAAGCCCAACCCCTCCGGCATCAATTTCAACCCCGGCAAAATATTGGCATTTATATTGCTGTGCGGTCAGTCGCAACATGCGGTCAATGGCCGCACCGGCCGTGAATCGAATCGGCGGCGCCATCAACTTTTGATACCGTGTCCCACAGGGACCGCTCAAGGAGGAAAACACCCAAAATGCACCAGGACACCACGGTTTGTCCGCAGCTTGACATCCCCGCCGGGCGGGATATCGTCCTGCCCACTGAAGAAGAAGAACCTCCGGGTACGGGGCTTTGCCCGCGGAACGTGCTGCAATCGTTCGGCGAGCAAAGCGTTAAACCCCATGTGGTGCGCTTGCCCGTCGCCCGACTGGCCCGCACGACATCCGTCACGCGTCGATTCAGGCGCCTATTTTATCCGAACATCGACGACAAAACCTGGAATGACTGGCAGTGGCAGGTTCGCAACCGAATCCGCAGTCACCAGCAGCTCGAAACCCTGATTCGGCTTTCGGATGCCGAACGGGCGGCACTGCTGCGCCCCGAAGGCAAACTGCCCGTCTCGGTGACGCCATACTACATGAGCCTGGTGGCCCCCGAGGACGAGACCCAGCCGTTGCGGCGCACGGTGATTCCCTGCGCCGGGGAACTGGTCCAGATGCCCGGAGAATCCGACGATCCGCTGGGCGAGGAGCACCAGAGCCCGGTGCCGGGCCTGGTTCACCGCTATCCGGATCGCGTACTGTTGCTGCTCAGCGACTTCTGTTCCACCTACTGCCGCTACTGCACCCGCTCGCGGGTGGTGGGCCACAACCGCATCTCGCCGAGCCGAACGCGCCTGGAAGCGGCACTGGACTACATCCGGGCCAACCCGCAGGTGCGCGACGTGCTGCTTTCCGGCGGGGACCCGCTCATCCTGGGCGACGACCGGCTGGAGTGGATTTTGTCGCGCCTGCACCAGATCCGCCACGTGGAGGTGGTTCGCATCGGCACCAAGGTGCCGGCGGTACTGCCCCAGCGCATCACGCGCAAGCTGGTCACCATGCTGAGGCGTTACCATCCGCTGTGGATGAGCCTGCATTTCACCCACCCGGATGAATGCACGCCGGAGTGTCACCGGGCCTGCGCCATGCTGGCCGATGCCGGCATTCCCCTCGGCTCCCAGACCGTGTTGCTCAAAGGCGTCAACGACAACGTCCCCGTGATGGCGGAGCTGATGCACCGGCTGATGCGGATGCGGGTGCGACCTTACTACCTCTATCAATGCGACCCCATCTCCGGCTCGGGCCATTTCCGCACCCCCATCGCCAAGGGGCTGGAAATCATTCGCGGCCTGCGCGGATTCACCAGCGGCTATGCCGTGCCCACCTACGTGGTGGACGCCCCGGGGGGCGGCGGTAAGATTCCGCTGATGCCCGACTACACCCTGGGCCATGATGCCACCGGGGACATGCTCCTGAAGAACTACGAAGGCGGGACCTACCGTTACCCCGACGGTGCGGTGGAAGCCACGACGCAGCAAATCCACTGAATTTGCCGTAAACTGAAGGACCGATCCAGGCGGCGGCCGAAACAGCGGGCCGCCGCCAATCTATTTGGTGCCCGTCCAGAAATGAGGATTTTTTTGTGAGATACGGCCCAACGCCGAGATCGCAGAAAAAGACCATCTATGGATGGGCACTATTCAAGGAGAATGCCGATGCGTATCGGCCTGACCTACGACCTGCGCAGCGAGTACCTTGCCGCCGGTTACGGCGAAGAGGAAACCGCCGAGTTCGATCATGAAGACACCGTAGCGGCCATCGAGGCGGCTTTGGCCCGGCTCGGCCACCGCACCCAACGCATCGGCCGGCTGCACCGTTTGGTGGCGAAGTTGGCCGAAGGCGCCCGCTGGGACCTGGTCTTCAACATCGCCGAGGGCCTGTTCGGCATCGGCCGGGAAGCCCAGGTGCCGGCGCTGTTGGACGGTTACCAAATCCCCTATACCTTCTCGGATCCCCTGGTGATGAGCCTCACCCTGGACAAGGGGATGACCAAGCGGATCATCCGCGATGCCGGAATTCCGACTTCCGACTTTGCCGTGGTGCACTTGCCGGATACGGCCCGCCCAAATTTCGCGCCGCCCTACTTCATCAAGCCGGTGGCCGAAGGCACGGGCAAAGGGATCGACGCCAGATCCATCGTCCGCCGGCGCGAGGATCTGCCCACGGCCTGCGCCGAGCTGATGGCACGCTTCCATCAGCCGGTACTGGTGGAACGGTTTCTTGCCGGTCGCGAGTTCACCGTGGGCATCGTGGGCACCGGCGACCGGGCCGAGGTGCTGGGCACCATCGAGGTACACCTGCTGGAAACGGCCGAGGCGCAGATTTACTCCTACGGCAACAAGAAGGAATACGAAACGCGGGTCACCTACCGGCTCGTCAAACCGGAAGCGGACCGGGCGGTGGCCGAAGCGGAGGCAATCTCCCTGGCTGCCTGGCGCATTCTGGGTTGCCGCGACGCCGGCCGGATCGACATCCGCTGCGACGAAAACGGCCGCGCCCAGTTTCTGGAAGTCAACCCCCTGGCCGGCCTGCACCCGGTGCACTCGGACCTGCCCATCATCTGCCGGCACGTTGGGGTGTCCTACGAGACCCTCATCGCCCGCATCGTGGACAGCGCGGCGGAAAGACGCTAAAAGCCGTTACAGCGGCGTTCAAGGTTCCAAATTCAAATGAACATGGATTCCGGATCAAGCCCGGAATGTCGGAATGAGGAATGACACGACAAGGGGGCAAGGAATGCGCCGACGAGGGATTTCTTGGAAATTGATACAGCCACCATGCAAATTCTGATTCTGCACAACGCGGTGAGCGCCGTGAGTCGGCCCGACGAGCAGGACGTGCTGGTCCAGGCCGACGCTGTAGCGAAAGATCTGCTCTCCCTCGGCCACCGGGTGGAAACGGCGGGCTGCGATCTGAACCTGTCCGATCTGAAACACCGGCTCGACGGCACCCGGCCGGACCTGGTGTTCAACCTGGTGGAATCCCTCGACGGGCACGGCCGGCTGATCCATTTGGTACCGGCGGCCCTGGAGGCGTGGCGGATTCCCTTCGCCGGATCGGGCAGCGCCGCCCTGTGGGTCACCACCCACAAGGTCCTGGCCAAGCAGCGCCTGGCCGCCGCCGGTCTGCCCACTTCGACCTGGATCGGTCCCTTCCCGGCGGAAATGCCCCCCGTGGGCCCTCCGCCCTCTTCGCCCGCCGAGGTGGCCGCCCACCAGTGGATCGTCAAGAGCCTATGGGAGCACGCGTCCTTCGGCCTGGACGACGACGTGCTGGTTTGCGGCGCCGATCCCGGCGCCATCGAAGCCGTTTTACGGGACCGTGCCCCACGCCTCGGCGGGGCCTGTTTCGCGGAAGTCTTCGTGGATGGCCGTGAATTCAACCTTTCGATCCTGGCCGGTCCCGCCGGGCCGGAGGTACTGCCGCCGGCGGAGATCGTTTTCGAAGACTTCGGCCCCCACCGGCCACGCATCGTCGGTTACCGGGCCAAATGGGCCGAAGAGAGCTTCGAGTACCGGCACACGACTCGGCGCTTCCCTTCGGAGAAAGAAGATGCCGCCCTGCTCCATGAACTGCGGCAAATCGCCCTGGCCTGCTGGCGGGTCTTCGATTTAAGGGGCTGGGCCCGGGTGGACTTCCGGGTGGACGCCGCCGGCCGCCCCTGGATCCTGGAAGTCAACGCCAATCCCTGCCTGGCGCCGGACGCCGGGTTTGCCGCCGCCGTGGCCCGGGCCGGCATGACCTCGGCCGAGGCCACAGCGCGGATTGTCGCGGATGCGATGTAAAGCATCGTTTCGGCCAAATTTCGATTTTGACTCGAATTTCTGTCATTGGAATTTCGTGCTTGTTTCGAATTTTCACTATAAGGTTTCCCCGCCATGCTCCGCATCCGCCGCATCTATGACGACACCGTTCCGTCCAACCGCGACCGCATCCAGCAGGTCCAGGCGATCCTGCGCACGCGCTTTTCCGCCGTGGACGAAACCGAAATCGCCTCCCTGGGCGAAAAGTTGCGCAATCCCTTCAAGCAGCGCTTCCGCTCGATCCTCCTCGTGGCCGAAACCCTCCGCCACCGGGTGCTGGGATTCGCCCTGCTGCTGCACGAACCGGAGATCGGCTTCAGCTTTCTCGACTGGATCGCCATGGCCGGGGGCCGGGCCGGCGGCGGCACGGGCGGGGCGCTCTACGATCGGGTGCGCATGGAAGCCGTCGCACTGGGCGCCCGAGGACTGTTCTTCGAATGTTTGCCCGACGAGGCCGACCTGTGCCCCGAACCCGCTCTGCTGAAGGAAAACCGCGCCCGGCTGAGGTTCTACGAGCAATACGGCGCCCGGCCCATCGTCAACACGGCCTACGAAACCCCTGTATCCGAAAAAGACAGTTGCATGCCGCACCTGGTCTACGACCGCCTGGACCGCGAGGGGCCCCTGCGCCGCGCCTTTCTGCGCAAGGTGGTGCGGGCCGTGCTGGAGCGCAAGTACGCCGAGCTGTGTCCGCCGGAATACGTGGAAAAGGTCGTCGCGTCGATCCAGGAGGACCCGGTGGTCCTGCGGTCCTTTCGCTACGTGAAGCCCGAGGCGGCCAAGACCACCGTGGACAGCCGCAGCGCCGACCAGATCGCCCTCATCGTCAACGACCGGCACATCATCCACCACGTGCACGAGCGCGGCTACGTGGAGGCGCCGGTGCGGGTGGACGCCATCTTGAAGTCCCTGGAGCCCAGCGGGCTCTTCGCCCGCATGGCGCCCCGCCCCTTTGCCGACCGGCACGTCACCGCGGTGCACGACGCCGATTTCGTCGCTTACCTGCGCCGGGCCTGCGCCGACGTGCCGGAAAACAAGTCCCTCTATCCCTACGTGTTTCCCATCCGCAACAAGACCCGGCCCCCCAAGGAACCGTCGGTGCTGGCCGGCTACTACTGTATCGACACCTTCACCCCGCTGCATCGCAACGTGTGGCCGGCGGCCCGGCGGGCGGTGGATTGCAGCCTCACCGCGGCCCGGGAGATCCTCGACGGCCGGCGCTTGGCCTACGCCCTGGTACGCCCTCCGGGCCACCACGCCGAGCGGCGCAGCTTCGGCGGCTTCTGTTACTTCAACAACAACGCCATCGCGGCCCAGTACCTCTGCGCCCACGGCAAGGTGGCCATCCTGGACATCGACTACCACCACGGCAACGGCCAGCAGGACATCTTCTACCGGCGCTCCGATGTGCTCACCGTCTCCCTCCACGGCCACCCGCGTTTCGCCTATCCGTACTTTTCAGGCTTCGCGGACGAGCGCGGCGACGGCGACGGCGAAGGGTTCAACCTAAATTTGCCGCTGCCCGAAACCCTCGACGGCGCCCGCTACCTCGAAGCCCTGGCCAAGGCCATCCGGCGCATCGAGCAGTTCGCCCCCCAGTTCCTGGTGGTGGCCCTGGGCCTGGACACGGGCAAGGGGGATCCCACCGGCACCTGGTCTCTGTCGCCGGAGGATTTCGCGGAAAATGGCAAGATGATCGGTGCCCTGGGACTGCCCACGGTGGTGATCCAGGAGGGCGGCTATCGCCATCGGACCATCGGCCCCAACGCTCACCGTTTCTTCAAGGGCCTGGTGGCCGGCGGCCAGCAGTGGGCCGAACGCCGCAAGACCCCCGGTACCCGCCTCCACGGTATCGTCAAGCGCTACGACGTCGAAGCCCGGGACACGGAACGGATCAAGGCCCTGGTGCGCATCACCGGCTTCTTCAACCCGGCCGAAGTGGACATGGCGGCCGAACTGGTGCAGGAAAGACTGGCCAAGGGGACTGGCAGCGGCTATGATTTCATCCTGGCCGAACACTACGGCCGCCTGGCCGGCTACGCCTGCTACGGGCCGATTCCGGGAACCAGTTCCAGCTACGACCTGTACTGGATCGCCGTGCACCCCGACTACCAGGGCAAGGGGCTGGGCCGGCGGCTGGTCACCGAGGTCGAGCGGCTCGTCAAGCAAGCCGGCGGCACCCGAATCTACGTGGATACCAGTCAGCGGGTCCAGTACGCCAGCACCCGCGCCTTCTACGAGAGCTGCGGCTACAGCCTGGAGAGCGTGCTCAGCGACTTCTATGCCCCGGGCGACGGGAAGGTGATCTACTGCCAGACGTTCACCTAACGTCCATCCATAAATGGTCTTTTTCCGCGATCTCGGTGTTGGACCGTAGCTCACGAAAAATTTTTCATTTCTGGACGGACACGACCTAACGGCGGAATCGCAGGAGGGAACCGTGAAAATCAGCCGCC
>JAQVTF010000130.1 GCA_028700185.1 Desulfobacteraceae bacterium
ACATGAGTGAAGTGAACGACCTGGCCGGGATCCGGGACCAGCTCTACGCCTATTCGGAAATCGACGGGCTGGATGTCTCCATCCGCGAATATGACGTCATGGAAAAGCCCAAGCGCGTGGTGGTCTTTGACTGCGATTCCACCATCATCCAGGCCGAGGTCATCGACGAGCTGGCCAAGATCGCCGGCGTGGACCGGGAGGTGCGCCAGATGACCCGGGAGGCCATGAGCGGCACCCTGGACTTCAACGAGGCGATCCGGCGGCGGGTGAAGCTGCTGCGGGGCCTGCCGGTGGACAAGCTCGAACTGCTGGCGCGCTCCATCAGCCTCACCCCGGGGACCGAAGAGTTGATTTCGGCGCTGCGCACCATGGGCTACAAGATCGCCGTCATCTCCGGCGGCTTCTCCTTCTTCACCAACTACCTCAAGGAGCGCCTCAACCTCGACTACGTCTTTGCCAACGAGCTGGAAATCGCGGACGGCGTCGTCACCGGCGATATCCAAGGCAGTATCATCGACGCCGAGAGAAAAGGCGAGATTCTGATGGAGATCGCCCGGCGCGAAGGGGTTTCCCCCGACCAGGTGGTAGCGGTGGGCGACGGGGCCAACGACCGCTTCATGCTCCAGAACGCCGGCCTGGCCATCGCCTTCAACCCCAAGGAAGTGCTCAAGCAGTACAGCAACGGCATGATCACCACCAAGAGCATCTACGGCCTGT
Source organism: Desulfobacteraceae bacterium (assembly GCA_028700185.1). Classification (GTDB taxonomy): domain Bacteria; phylum Desulfobacterota; class Desulfobacteria; order Desulfobacterales; family UBA2174; genus UBA2174. Next base: position 718 of record JAQVTF010000130.1, read on the forward strand.
TGCACATGCTGGGCGTTCCGGATGAAAAGCCCGACCGGTTGGACGGGTGAATCGAGGCGTTGAAAACCGTGGACAGTTGGTTGGAGATCATCGCCGCCGAATCCCTGGGGGTCCGGGGCCTCTGTTGCCGGGTACGCCTGCCGGCGCGCACCCTTGTCATCGATCCGGGGCTCGCCCTGGGCTACCGCCGAGGCGGCTTGATGCCTCATCCCGTCCAGGTGACGGCCGGTCGCCGGGTACGCCGGGCCATTGTCCGGGCCCTGGGCACCGCCACCGACGTGGTTTTGAGCCATTTTCACGGCGATCATGTGCCCCTGGTGGCGGCCAACCCCTACCAACTCTCCTTCCAGGATCTGCCCCCACAGGTTGGTTCCCTCAACTGCTGGAGCAAGGCCGAGGATCCGGCCGGCCCCATGGGCCGGCGATTTCAGGATCTGAAACGGCTCTTCGGCACCAACCTGCGCATTGCCGAAGGATGCCGGGAAGGCCCCCTTTCCTTTTCAGAACCAATGCCCCACGGCAAACCGGGCGGCCCCGGCGGAACCGTCATGATGACCCGCATCGAGGCGCCCCAGGGGGTGTTCGTCCACGCCTCGGACATCCAGTTGCTCAACCACGAAGCGGTGGATCAGATCCTGGATTGGCATCCGGATATCGTCCTGGCCGGCGGCCCGCCCCTTTACCTGGAAGTCATCGGCCCGGCGGATCGGCGGATCGCCTGGGAAAACGGCCTGCGCCTGGCCAAGGGGGTTGCCACCCTCATCCTCGACCATCACCTGCTGCGGAACCGCCAGGGTATTGAATGGCTTGCCGACCTCTCCGCCGCCGTGGGCCGCAGAATTCTTTGTGCCGCCGATTTCATGAAAAAGCCCAGGCGGCTGTTGGAAGCCGACCGGGCGCAGTGGTATCGGAAGACGCCTGTTTCAGACACCTGGCACGCCGACTACGCCCGGAAAGAAAGCGACCTTCGACGGCACGGGGGGCAGGCGTAGACCGGATTGCCGTTACTGGCGGCGGGTGCGAAATCCTTCGGCGAACAAAACCTCAACCCCTGCCGCCGAGGTAAGCGGACTGGACGTCCGGATTGGCCAAAAGGTTGGCGGCCGAGTCCTTGAGTACGATATGGCCGACTTCCATCACGTAGCCGCGGTCGGCCAGTTTCAGGGCGGCACGGGCGTTTTGCTCTACTAGGACCACCGTCACACCGGCCTGGTTGATCTGGCGCACCGTATCAAAAATGGTTTTCACCAACAGCGGCGCCAAACCGAGGCTCGGTTCATCCAGGAGCAGGATCCGCGGATTGCCCATCAGGGCCCGGCCCACGGCCAGCATCTGCTGCTCACCGCCGGAAAGGGTCCCGGCCATCTGGTTGCGACGTTCTTTCAGGCGCGGAAAAAGCTCGAAAACCCAGTCGAGGTTCTGACTGATTTTTTGCTGATCGTTGGACGTATAGGCACCGAGATTGAGGTTTTCTCGCACCGTGAGGGTACCGAAAACCCGCCGGCCCTCGGGGGCCTGGGCTACGCCCCGGGCCACGATATCATGGGCCGGCAACTTGTTCAGCGGCTCGCCATCGAACAGGATCGATCCCTCGCTGACTTTCACCAGTCCGCTGATGGCCATCAGGGTGGTGGACTTGCCGGCGCCGTTGGCCCCCAGGATGGTGACGATCTCTCCCTGCTCGACCGAGATGTCGATCCCGTGAAGCGCTTCCACGTTGCCGTACTTGACGTGCAGGTTCTCGATCTTCAGCAGCATGATCTCACTCCTCGTCGGTGCCCAGATAGGCTTCGATCACCCGGCGGTTGGCCTTGATTTCCGAGGGGGTCCCCTCGGCGATCTTGCCGCCGTTTTCCAACACCACGATCTGCTCGCAAGCCTTCATCACCAGGCTCATGTCGTGTTCGATCAACAGGACCGTCACTCCCCGGGCCTGGATCTGGCGGATGGTGTCGATGAGCCGGGCCGTTTCCTGGTCGTTCATACCGCCGGCCGGTTCATCCAGAATGATCAGACGCGGCTCGGTGGCCAGAGCCCGGGCCACCTCCAGCAACCGCTGGTTGCCGTAGGACAGGTTTTCCGCCAGGTTCATGGCCTGCTCTGCCAGTTTGACGAAGCGCAGTTCGCTCAGGGCCTTGTCCAGCGCCTTCTGTTCCTCGGCACGCTGCCAGGGCGGCTGGAACATGGCGGCGATGCTGCCCGACTTCATGCGGCAGTGGCATCCGGACAGCACGTTTTCCAGGGCGGTGAGTTTTTGAAAGAGGCGGATGGTCTGAAAGGTGCGGGCGATGCCGAGGGAAACGATCTTGTGGGTGGGCAAATTGTTGATCGGACGGCCGTCGAAAACGATTTTCCCGCTATCGGCCCGATAGTTGCCGGTGATCAGGTTGAACACGGTGGTCTTGCCGGCGCCGTTGGGACCGATGAGGCCGACGATGGCCCCTTCGGGAACGTCGAAACTGACGTCATTCACCGCGATCAATCCACCGAAGCGCTTGGTCAGATTTTCCAGGTGCAGCAAGGTCATGCGGCCTCCTCAGGCCCGGTGTCGCCATCGAGGCGGTAGGTGCGTGGCGGCGGCGGCAGGATTCCCTCCGGCCGGAAGATCATCATCGCGACCATCACCACACCGAAGACCAGCATCCGCGCGGTGGCAAATTGCCGGAAGATCTCAGGCAGACCGATGACGAGAAAAGTGCCCAGGATCACCCCTGCAATGGACCCGCGCCCACCGAGTAAAACGATCATGAACAGGAGCACCGACTCCCAGAAATTGAACGACTCCGGCGCGATGATGGTCATCTTGGCGGCAAAGAGGGTGCCGCAAAAACCGGCCCACACGGCACCGATGACAAAGGCGATGAGTTTGTAATGGCCGGTGTCGATGCCGCTGCCGGCGGCGGCGACGTCGTCTTCCCGGATGTAGTTCAGGGCCCGACCGAAACGCGAGTGCTCCAATTTGCGGAACAGATAGATCGTCACCGCCACGAAGAACCAGATCAGGTAGAAAAATTGCCCGGGTGTGCTGATCTTCATGCCGAAGATGGTGGGACGATCGATGCCGAAAATCCCGTTGGCTCCCCCGGTAATCCCGAAAATGTTGTTGATCAGGGCGATGCGCACGATTTCGACGAAGCCGATGGTCACGATGAGCAGATAGTCGCCCCTCAGGTGGATGATCGGCCTGGCGATCACCAGGGCGAACAGCCCCGCCAGGAGGCCGGAAAGGGGCATGAGCCACAGCACCGGGATTCCGTAGGCGGTATTGAGAATCGCCGTGGTATAGGCGCCCACGGCGTAGAAGGCCGCATGGCCCATGTGAAACATGCCACAGTGCCCCAGGATGATGTTGAGGCTCAGGGCCAGCATCACATAGAGCCCGATCACGTTGAGTACATCGGTCCAGTACCGGTTGAGGGCGGCCGGCGATATCAAGATCACCACGGCACAAGCGGCATAGACGATCCAGCGTTTGTTTTTCATGGGCAGGCTTCCTTTGCCAAGGCGGGCGGACGCCGTGGCGGATCAGACTTTTTCCGCCACCCGTTCTCCCAACAGACCGGTGGGCCTGACGATCAGAATCAGAATCAAGACACAGAAGGCGAAGGCGTCTTTCCAGGCAATGGACAGGTAGGCGGCGGCAAAGGCTTCGATCAACCCCAGCAGCAAACCGCCCACCATGGCGCCGGGAATGTTGCCGATACCCCCGAGAATCGCTGCCGTAAACGCCTTGAGGCCATAGATCCAGCCCATGGTAAAGTTGATCTGGCCGTAGTAGATCCCCACCATCAGCCCTGCCACGCCGCCGAGAGCCGGTCCGATGACAAAGACCAGGGCAATGACCCGGTCCACGTTGATCCCCATCAGTCGAGCGGCGCCCTGGTCGATGGCCGCTGCCCGGATGGCCGTGCCGACCTTGGTGCGTTGGATGAAGGTGTAGAGGCCGACCATCATGACCACCGAAGCCAACAGGATCAAAATGCGGATCAGGGGGACCGGCATCCCGAAGATGTGAACCACGGTGCGCGGCATCAGATCGTGAGGGTAGACATGGAACTTGGCCCCGTAGATCAGCATCACGATGTTCTGGAAGAAAATCGATGCGCCCAGGGCGGACACCACAGCCGAAAGCCGGTGGGCCTGGCGCAGGGGACGGTAGGCGACCCGTTCGAGCACGACCCCCAGAATGGCCACCAAGGCCAAGACCATCACCGCCAGCAACGCAATGACGCCGAAGGGGGACAGGTGATCGGCCAGCCCCAGGGCGGTCAGGAGGGTCAAGCCGAGGTAGGCGCCGATCATGAACAGATCCCCGTGGGCGAAATTGATCAGCTTCAGCACCCCGTAGACCATGGTATACCCCAGGGCGATGAGGGCATATATGCCGCCGACGGCCAATCCGTTGGTCAATTGCTGAAAGAAAAATTCCATGGGGTCACCCCGTAGGCCGCGAATTCAGGGGAGGCAGGAACACCATCGCGCATTAAAAAGACGCCGGCCCGGCCGTATATGGCCAAAAACGGACCGGCGTCTGGAGGTTTCAACCGTTACAGCCCATCACCAGGAATCAGGGCTGCAGGACAAACTTGCCGTCGGCGTCCACCCGGTAGACCCGGTAGAGGTCGCCCACCCGGTCGCCCTTTTCGTCAAAGGAAATGTTTCCAGTGAGGCCGGGCATATCCTTGAGTTGGGTCTTCAGGTAAGCCACCATTTTCTCCGTGTCGGTGGATCCGCTGCCTTTGATGGCGGCGGCCAGGACGTTGAACCCGTCGCCGGCCAACACGGCCCAAACCGATCCGGGCTCGGCGTTGTACTTCTGCTTGAAGGCGCTCATAAAATCCTTGGCCGCCTTGGAGTCGAGATCCTGGGGCACCGGCGGGCTGAGGAAGTAGTATCCTTCAGCAGCCTGCTTGCCGGCGATTTTCACCAGGTCGGGATTGTTGGTGGCGTCGCCACCGAGGAAAGGCACGTTCCATCCCATTTCCATTTTCTGACGCATCAACAGACCGGCTTCGGGGTAGTAGCCGGTGAAGAGGACCACGTCGGGTCCGGCAGCCTTGATCTTGGTCAAAATGGTGTTGTAGTCGCGTTCGCCGGGGGTCAGGGCATCGTAGAAAACGATCTCCACCGGCTCCTTTTCCAACAGGCCCTTGGCCTCATCGGCCAGTCCCTTGGCGTAGGAGGTGTTGTCGTGGAGAATGGCGATCTTTTTGAAGCCCATGTCCATCAGGGTCTTGGCGGCCACCTTGCCCTGCTCGTCGTCACGAGGGCAAGTGCGCAGGAAGTACTTCAGGCCCTTCTCGGACAGGCGGATGGCCGTGGAACCGTTGGCGACCTGCAGGATCTTGGCTTCGTCGTAAATGGCCTGGGAGGCTTCAGTGATGGATGAGCCGTAGGTGCCGATCACCGCCACCACGTCGCTGTTGGCCAGCCGCTGGGCCGCCAGGGAAGCGGTCTTGGGGTCTCCGCCGTCGTCTTCGGCAATGATCTCAATCTGCTTGCCCAGCAAGCCGCCTTGGTTGTTGAGTTCCTCGGCCAACAGTTCCACGATCTGCTTCATATCCTGGCCTTCGCTGGCCCAGGCACCGGTGAGCGGCGCCATCAAACCGACCCTGACGGTGTCGGCGGCCACGACCGGCTGACCGCAAAGCAGAAGCGCGAAAACAACCGCTACACTTGTGATGAAACGCTTGCCCATGATGTGTCCTCCTTTGATAGACAAAGTTGACGGAAACCTACCGACTTCAGGCGCCAACCGGCATCCGATGCGCCCTGAAATCACCGCTGGACAGCGGTTTGATCAGATTAGAGCCAAGGTTTATTACCAAACCATCCTTTCCTGTCAAGGAAAAACACAGGTCATCAGGCCGGCTGACCAGTGGTATCGGCCATGGCGGCACCGAGGGCGATTGACATCCTTAGCCGGCCTTGGTAAGGCGCTGGAGCGGTCTTTTGGTGGGTTGAGAATACCCACCATTTCACGTTCAAACGTACCCACGGGGAAAACTTTTATTGATCCCCCAGCAGAGGAAAGCATGCCCTACGTCAACGTAAAGATCACCAATGAAGGCGCCACGCCGACGCAGAAGGCCGAGGTGATTGCCGGCATCACCGAGTTGCTTCAGCGTGTGCTGGGCAAGAATCCCGCCACCACCGTGGTGGTCATCGAGGAAGTGGACACCGACAACTGGGGCATCGGCGGTGAGCCGGTGACCTTGAGAAGACGCCGAGGGCTTTAGATCTTAAGAATCGTTGTACCGACAAGGAGGTTTGTGCATGCCGTGGATTAAAGTGGAAGACTGCATTGGTTGCGGAGATTGCGTCGAGGCGTGTCCAGTGGACGCCATCGCGATGGCGGATGTGGTGGCGGTGATCGATATGCGCGACTGCATCCGCTGCGGCACCTGCCACGATGCCTGCCCCCAGGGCGCGGTGCGCCACGACGGCGAAAAAATCCCCGAGGAGGTGGACGCCAACGTTAACAGGGCCGTGTGGTGCATGGACGCCTGCGTCCGTCACCTGGGGGGTGAAATCGAGCGCAAAAAATGCCTTGAACGCATGATCAAGCATTTTACCAAGGAAAAAACCGTTGCCGAGAAAACCCTCGAGCGGCTCCAGACACTGAGCAAGGAAATTGAATCAACGTGACGCCTTCCATTGTAATGGCGGCCTTCGGCACCCGCTGGACCGCCGACGGCCCCTATGCCGAAATCGACCGTCAAGTATGCCAGACTTTTGACGGCCACGCGGTCCGCTGGGCTTTTTCATCCAGGGTGGTGGGCCGTATCGCATCGCGTCGGGGGATTTCCATTCCTCCCGGTCCCGGGGAAGTGCTGGCCGATTTGCACGCCGCCGGCCATCGTTGGGTTGTTCTTCAATCGACCCATGTGCTTTGCGGCCACGAGTTTCACCGCCTGTTGCACTGCGCCGCCGCGGCGCCACTGCGCGTCTCCGTGGGCCTTCCCCTGCTCACCGATCCGTCGGATTTCGAAGCCGTCACCGCCCTGCTGGCCGACATGGCAAACGCCGAACCGGATGCGGCCACCGTCTTCGTCGGCCACGGCACGGATCATCCCACCTGGATGGCCTATCCGCTTTTGCGGAGCATGCTGCGCCGGCGCGGCGCGGCGACCTCCTTCATCGGGGTCCTGGAAGGCCGGCCGGGCATCGACGATGTCGTGGCGACCCTGAAAGCAGCTGGTGCTTCCCGGGTCCGGCTGGTCCCGCTGCTGATCGCGGCCGGCAACCATTTTCTGCGGGATCTCACCGGAGACGATCCCCGGTGCTGGCAGCGCCGCCTGGAGGCGGCGGGCTTCAAGGTCGAACCGGTGGCCGAGGGCATCGGCCGGCGCCCGGAAATCGGCGCCCTGTTTTGCCGCCACGTCGCCGAGGCCCTGGACGTGATTCCATCGTCAGCATAGAAGAACGATACCTCCGGAATCAGTTCAGCCACCGATGATTTCATTCAACCCCTCAACAATCCTGGCCAGGTCTTCCGGAGACGCCCTTCCTATCTGGGCTCCAATTCTTTTGTTGGAAAGGGTCCGCACTTGGCTGATCTTTGCCCAGGACTTTTTGGGAAGCTTCGCATCGGATAGTTCAAGCGTCAAGGGTGTCATTAATGGTGA
>JAQVTF010000131.1 GCA_028700185.1 Desulfobacteraceae bacterium
TGGCCCCTTGGTGTTTTTGGGCGGCGGGGCGCCCACGGCGACCTTGGCCGCCTGCTTGGCGGAAGCGGCTGAAACGGGTGTCGGTTTGGGCGTCTGCGGTTTTGGCGCAGTGGGTTGGCTTGCCGCCACGGGTGCGGGGCGCGGCATGTCATCCTGCTTCAGAACATCGTAAAAGTCCAACGGATGATCTTCGCCCGAGCCGTTCATCAAATGGCGAAAGCGTTCGATCTCGGATTGGGTCTCCGTTTCGCGCAGGGCGGCGATTTCTTTTTGCAGCGCCTGAATGTCGAACTGCAGCGGGGAGGTGCCACGCCCCACGAGCACGCCCAGAAAAAAGTTCGCGCCGGCCACCAGCACCAGCCACAGGAACCACCAGCGGGGCAGCCGCGTCGGACTTTTCTCCGTCGATGCGTCTTTGGCCCTGGATTCTCCTTTGCCCACCATCAGGCGGCCTCCCCGCCATCATCAGCATTCAACAGGTTGCCCTACATCCGCTCGGGCGCCGAGACCCCCAGAAGCCCCAGTCCCCTGGCGATCACCTGCTGCACCGTGGCCACCAAGAAAAGGCGTCCCCGGGTGAGCAACGGATCTTCCGCCAGCACCCGATGGCGGTTGTAGTAGGCATGAAAAGCGGCGGCCAAGTCCATCAGAAAAAAAGTCACCCGGTGAGGCTCGAGGTGGGCGGCGGCGATGGCAACGGTCTCCGGAAAGGCGGCCATGGCCTTGATGAGGGCCATTTCCTCGGTCTCGACCAAGGTCGCCAGAGCCGCCGGGTCCGCCATCACCTCGCCGATGCCGTACTCTTCCGCGGCCTTGCGCAGAATGCTGGCGATCCGGGCATGCACGTACTGGACATAGTAGACCGGGTTTTCGTTGGTCTTCTGCTTGGCCAACTCGAGATCGAAATCCAGCGCGCTCTCGTGGTGACGGGTGAGGAAAATGAACCGGGCCGCATCGCGGCCCACCTCGGCCACCACCTCGGCCAAGGTGACAAACTCACCGGCCCGGGTGCTCATGGCCACCGGTTGCCCACCTCGCAGGAGATTGACCAGATGCACCAGGATGACCTGGAACTGGTCCCGGCGTTGTCCCGCGGCCTCGACGGCAGCGGTCATACGGGCGATGTAACCATGGTGGTCAGCGCCCCAAACGTCGATGACCCGGTCGAACCCCCGATCGTACTTGTCCTTGTGATAGGCGATATCCGAAGCAAAATAAGTGGTCAGCCCGTTCTGGCGTACCACCACCCGGTCCTTTTCGTCACCGTAGTCGCTGGTGCGGCACCACTGGGCCCCGTCCTTTTCATAGACGATGCCCCGACCCCGCAAATCTGCCAACGCCGCCTCGACCCGCCCCGCATCAAAAAGGCTCTGCTCGCTGTACCAGCGATCGAAACGGACGCCGAAGCGGTCCAGGTCGTTACGGATCCCGTCCAGTATCGTGCCGGCGGCGTGGCGTGCGCAGAAGTCCACCGCCGTTGCCTCGGCTTCGTCGAGGAGAGCGTCCCCTTTCAGTTGGCGGATTTCCACCGCCAGATCCCGGATGTAGTCCCCCTGGTAGCACTCCTCGGGAAATTCCACCTCACGGCCGCACAGTGCAACGTAGCGCAAATAAACCGACAGGCCGAGGGTCCTGATCTGCCGGCCCGAGTCGTTGATGTAGTACTCGCGTTGCACCTCGTAGCCGGCCGCTTCCAGGATGTTGGCCACGGTATCGCCCACCGCCGCGCCTCGGCCGTGCCCCACGTGGAGCGGCCCGGTGGGATTGGCGCTGACGAATTCCACCTGCACGCGCTGTCCACCGCCGGCATCGCTGGTGCCGTAATGGGCTCCGGCCCGGTGGATATCCGCCAGCAACGGATGCCAGGCCGCTGGCCGGAGAAAAAAATTGATGAACCCCGGGCCGGCGATCTCGGTGCGCTCGATTCGCTGGCCGGGGTCGTCCAGGTGCGCCAGCAGGATCTCCGCCAGCCGGCGCGGGGCCATCCGCTGCGGTTTGGCCGACACCAGGGCCACATTGGCGGCAAAATCCCCGTGATGGTCCAGCTTGGGCGCTTCCACCACGAAATCCCCCATGGCGTCGGAGGGCAATGCGCCGGCTTGGTGAGCGCGGGCCACGGCGGCGCCGATCATTTCCCGAATGATATCTTTCATCCAAAATCCCGGTGTTCACAGTTTGAATTGGGGCCATCCCAGGTTCTCCGCGGATCGCCGTAACATGGTGCGCCGGCGAAGAACCCAAAAACCGTGCCATATCAAGTCCGGCACCGGTTTCGGCTTCGGTGTTTAGTGGGTTTTACCAGGCAAGTCAAGCCGACGCGAAGGGAATGAACATGAGCTGAACGCACTGCGCATGGCATCGATGGCCTCCGGCGTGGGCGAGGCGGCCCGCACCTGAGAGGGGGCAATACGAATCTTCATGGATCTTCCGGATAAGTGAAGTCGAGGCGACAGCCGGTGATCGCCTTCTCAGCGATCACTCGAGTTCCCATCACGCCCATTGGGAATGAGGGTCTTGAGTTCCGGATTGATGGCGTTGAGGTGTTGGCGCATCCAGCCGGCGGCCCCGTCTCCGTCGCCGGCACGCACGCAGTCGATCACCCGGGCGGCGGTGTCGATGGAAAAAGCGCGAAAATTGGCGGACAGGTATCGGGTGCGCAGCCGGGAATGATGGGCCAGCACCTTTTCGATGAGCAGCTTCATCATTTCGCAGATCACGGCGTTGTGGGTGGCCTCGGCCAGGGCGTAATGAAACTGCAGGTCCGCATCCAGAAAGGCCGGGTAATCGTCGTCGGCCGCCGCCCTGGCTTTTTGAAGGGCCGCCTCCATCGCCTTGATGCGGGGCTCTTCGGCCCGCTCGGCGGCCAGGCGGCAGCTCTTGCACTCCAACGGTTCCCGGGCTTCCATCAAGTCGAAGATGTTGCCGGCGGCCAGGGCATTCTGCAGCCGGTCCGTGGACGGTCCGGTTCCCGGCAGATCCTTGCGAATGAAGGTCCCCCGGCCCTGGGTGACCTCCAGGTAGCCCATCACCACCAGGGCGTTGGTGGCCTCGCGCACCGAAGAGCGGCCCACGCCGAACAGCTGCGCCAATTCCCTTTGGGAGGGAAGCTGGCCGCCGGGTTCCAGCTCGCCCTTTTCAATCTTCTCCAGGATCTGCTCGACCACCATTTCCGGGGCCGAGCTCTTGCGGATGATCTCGAAAACCATGGGGTTCAGGCTCCTCGGGTGATTTTGTCCGGATACCTTCAAACGTCGTCGTGGGCGGTACGCCGGATGATCTCCTCCTGCAACGCGGGGGTCAGGTCAACGAAGTAGTCGCTGTAACCGGCCACGCGCACGATGAGGTCGCGGTGGTTTTCCGGATGGCGCTGGGCCTCGCGCAAGGTGTCGGCGTCCACCACGTTGAACTGGATGTGGTGGCCGTCCATGCGGAAATAACCGCGGACCAACTGCCCCAGCTTGCGGATCCCGGTATCGTCCGCCAGGACCTGGGGCAGAAACTTCTGATTGAGCAAGGTGCCGCCGGTACGCAGATGGTCGATCTTGGATGCCGATCGCACCACGGCGGTGGGCCCGTTGCGGTCGGCTCCCTGTACCGGGGAAATCCCCTCGGAGAGCGGCTGGCCGGCCTTGCGGCCGTCGGGCAGGGCCCCGATGACGCTGCCGAAATACACATGGCAGGTGGTGGGCAGCAGGTTGACCCGGTGAACGCCGCCCCGGGCGTTGGGCCGACCGTTGACCGCCGCGTAGTAGGCCTCGAACACCTCGCGCAGCACCGCGTCAGCCGCCTCGTCGTCGTTGCCGTACTTCGGCGTCTCGTTCAGCAGCCGTCGACGCAGGTCCTCGAACCCTTCGAAATCAGCCGCCAGGGCCTGTTTCAGTTCGGTCAACCTCACCGTCCCCTGGTCGAAAACATGGTGCCGGACCGCCGTGAGGGCGTCGGTGGTGGAGCCGAGGCCCACGCCCTGGATGTAGGAGGTGTTGTAGCGGGCGCCGCCGGCGTTGTAGTCGCGGCCGTTGGCGATGCAGTCGTCGATGAGCAGGGAGAGAAACGGCACCGGCATGTAGCGGCCGTTGATCTGCTCGATAGCGTTGTTGCCCCGGATCTTGATGTCGATGAAATGGGCGAGCTGTCGGCGCCAGGCATCGAAGAAGGCGGCAAAGTCGACGAAATCTTCCGCCCGGCCGGTGGCCGGCCCGAGCTGCCGGCCCGTGCGCGGGTCCATCCCGTTGTTCAGGGTCAACTCCACCAGTTTGGCCAGGTTGAAATACCCGGTGAGAATGTAGGCTTCACGCCCAAAGGCGCCGGCTTCCACGCACCCCGAGGCCCCGCCCTCCCGGGCGTCGCCGATGTCCTTGCCCTGGCGCACCAGCTCCTGGACGATGGCGTCGGTGTTGAAGACCGACGGCTGGCCGAATCCGGTGCGCACGATCTTCAGCGCCCGGTGGATGAAGCGGTCCGGGTTCTTCTTGCTCAGCTGGACCATGGAACTGGGCTGGAGCAGGCGCATCTCCTCGATGACATCCAGGATCAGGTAGGTGAGCTCGTTCACCGCGTCGGCCCCGTTGCGATCCACCCCGCCAAGGTTGATGAGGGCAAAATCGGTGTAGGTGTTGCTCTCCTGGCCCGTCACCCCCGTCTTGGGGGGCGCGGGGTGGTTGTTGAACTTGATCCAGAAAGCGCCGAGCAGTTCCTTGGCCCGGTCCTCGGTGAGGGTGCCCGCTTCGATCTCGCGCCGGTAGAAGGGATAAAGGTGCTGGTCGAGGCGGCCGGGGTTGAAGGCGTCCCAGGGGTTGAGCTCGGTGATGACCCCCACATGGACGAACCAGTAGGTTTGCAGGGCCTCGTGGAAGGTCTCCGGGGCCCGGGCCGGCACCTTGCGGCAGACGGCCGCCATCTCCAGCAACTCCCCCCGGCGCGCCGGGTCGGTTTCAGCGGTTGCCATGGCCTCCAGCCGTTCGGCATGGCGCACCGCCCAATCGATGAGGGCCTGGGCGGCGATATCCATGGCCCGCAGTTGTTCAAAACGCTCCAGCGCATGGGAATCACACGCAAAATCCAGTTTGTGGATCTGCTCGGCGATCTGGAGACGCAGGTCGGCCATGCCGAGGCGAAAGATCTTGTCCCCGCCGGCGGTGTGTCCCGGTGATCGCTGCTCCTGGAACTCGGTGAAAATTCCGGCCTGGTAAGCCGCAAGCCAGTCTTCGGTCATGTGACTGAAAATCCGTTCGCGGATGGTACGATTCTGCCAGAAGGGGATGATCTTTTCGGCGTAGATCCGCCGGGTATCATTGTCCACGGCGTAGGGGATCTTGGGACGCGAGTCGAGAATCTCCAGGTCCGCCAGCGAATGGAGACAGATTTCCGGGTAGGTGGGGGTCTCCTTGGGCGCCGGCCCCCGCTCGCCCACGATCAGTTCGTCCTCACCGATCCAGATCGCCTTGTTTTCCAGGATATGCTTGAAGGCCAGGGCCCGCCGAACCGGTACCGATGCGTTGCGCGCCGCGGCGCTCTGGTAAAAATCGGTCAGCAGCACGGCCCGTTCCACCGATATCCTGGGCTGGGCGTCCAGGCTGCGCCGTCTCAATCGCTGAATGCGGGGAGTCATGGGGAGTCTCCGTAAAAGTTACAAGTGACGAGTGGCTAAAATGACTAAAATGACAAGTGACTAAAATGACAAGTGACAAGTGACAAGTGACTAAAGTGACTAAAGTTGTGGTGTCGCTTCGCTCCGGTGGTTTTTATAAAACTGCCAGCATACCTAAACTTTAGTCACTTTAGTCACTCGTAACTTTAGCTCACTCTATTCACTCACAACTTTAGTCACTTTAGCTCACTTTAGTCATTCTCCCGGCTCATCCCCCGTAACGCACCTCGAGGCCGGTGGCGGCGAACAGTGCGCCGAGTTTCTCGGCCTCCCGGCGGGTGGGGCTTTTCACGCCGGCCATCCGGTTTTCCATCTTCATCCGCCGGTACTTGCCGTCGGCGATGGGGTGAAAGGGAAGCAGGTCGATGCGATGAACAGTTTTCAGCCCGGCGACGAATTGGGCCATGCGGCGAATCTCGTCTTCTTCGTCGTTGACTCCCGGCACCAGGGGAAAACGAATGACGATCCGCGGTGCGCGGCCGTCAAGGGTCTCCAGATTTGCCAGAATCCGTTGGTTGCCCACCCCGGTGTAACGCCGGTGGCGCGCGTCATCCATCAGCTTGAGGTCGTAGAGCACCAGGTCGGCCTTGGCCAGGACGGTGCGGATGACTTCCGGCGGGGCGTATCCGCTGGTGTCCACCGTGGTGTGGATTTCCCGCCGGCGGCATTCTTCCAACAAGGCGTCGAGGAATTCCGGCTGAGCCAGGGGCTCTCCCCCGGAAAAGGTTGTCCCGCCGCCGGATTCGTCGTAGAAGATGCGGTCCTTTTCGATCTCGGCCACCAATTCCGGTACCGTCCAGGGCCGGCCGATGATCTCGGCCGGTCCGCCGACGGGGTTGCCGTCCGTGGTGAGCGGCATGGATTCCGGTTCGAAACCCTGCCCCTCCGGGTTGTGGCACCACCAGCAGCGCAGCGGGCATCCCTTGAAGAAAACCGTGGTTCTTATCCCCGGTCCGTCGTGCAAGGCGTATTTCTTGATTCTGAAAACCATTCCGTCCATAGTCATCAGACCACCGGCTCTTTTTAATTCGTTGACAGGTACAGTAGCATAAATTATGGAAGGGTCAACAGGAATAATCAGGTCTTCAGACCAATTTGTCCCCCATTCTGTTTAGCGCCTCGATCATGGACCTCACCCCGGAAGAGCAGCGCATCCTGGCGGGCGAAGCCGGCGAGGCGGCGCGCATCGCCATGGCCGTCCTGGTGGACCTGGGCGCCGTCTTCGGCGCCGAGCGCCTGATTCCCGTGGCCCAGGTACACATCGACACCACCTTGTACATTGACAAAAAGCGCTTGTCGTAATATTGTAAAAGACAAAATGTATTACTTTTTTCGAAAAGCAGAAGACGATGAAAACCATCTCCTTGAAGGTACCGGAATCCTTGTTTGCGGTGCTGGCGCAAACGGCTGAGAAGCGAGGGGAAAGCAAGTCCACCATCGTTCGCGAAGCCATTGAGAACTTCATTGCCGAGGAGGCCTCACAACAAAATGGATCCTGTCTGGATCTGTCCAAAGACCTGGCAGGATGCATTGAAGGGCCTGAGGACCTGTCCAGCAACAAGGAGTTGATGCGTGGCTACGGTCAATGAACGCTGCATCATCCTGGATACCGGCCCCTTGGTGGCTTTTCTCAACCGGCAGGACAAGCACCACCGATGGGCCCTGATGCAGTGGGAGCGGCTTCAGCCGCCGCTGATCACCTGCGAAGCCGTTCTATCCGAAGCCTGTTTTCTGCTGAGCGGTTTCGCCGGAGGCCAGTACGCCGTCATCGCACTGGTCCAACGGAATGTCTTGCAGATCGCTTTCGCGCTGGCCGATCATGTGGATCGAATCGACAGGCTGGTGCGAAAATATGCCGATGCCCCCATGTCCCTGGCGGATGCCTGCCTGGTGCGGATGGCGGAGCTGTTCCCGGACAGCGCCGTTTTGACGCTGGATTCGGACTTTCAGTTTTACCGGAAAAACAAAAATCGCGTCATCCCGATCATTTCCCCTTACACCGGATAAAGGCTGCCGGGCTGAATCGCCACGGCCGTATTTTCGCCATCTTCTCCATGACCCAACAGAGCCCCCGATGAATACCCACACCAACGGATCCCTCTACGTCATCTCCGCCGTCAGCAAGGACCGACCCGGCCTGGTGCATTCGGTCACCCGGGTGCTGGCGGATCTGAACGTCAACATCGTGGATGTGGACGCCCGCTCGGTGCGCGGGCATTTTTCCATGTTCCTCGTGGTGGACCTGGCCACCGCCGCCTGCACCTACGACGAGATGATGAGCACTCTGAAGCCGGTGGGCGAAAACTTCGACCTCGGCCTGCGGGCAGAGCCTTACCACGCCGGACGGCGCAAGGCGGACAAGCACCTGATGATCCTCACCGTCATGGGGGTGGATCATCCGGGCATCGTGGCGGCCATCTCCGCGATCCTGGCCCAAAACCGCATCAACATCGAAAAGATCAAGATGATCGCCCGGGGCGACTACATCGCCATGGAACTCAAGGTGGACATGAGTGAAGTGAACGACCTGGCCGGGATCCGGGACCAGCTCTACGCCTATTCGGAAATCGACGGGCTGGATGTCTCCATCCGCGAATATGACGTCATGGAAAAGCCCAAGCGCGTGGTGGTCTT
>JAQVTF010000019.1 GCA_028700185.1 Desulfobacteraceae bacterium
GCCGGGGCTCCCGGTATCCTGGAACTCTACTACACCTTGTTTCGCCCGGTACTGGGGAACATCGCCGGCCGCTGACGGCCCGCTTGACCGCTGGAGGGGCGTGGTTATGGTCCATGGCAAAACGACCATTTCACCCCTGAAGGAGGTACGCATGAACGTTTTGTTTCCCTTGATTCGCAACCGGCGCCAGGTGCGTTTACCCGAATGGGATCTGTTGGACCGCCTTTTTTCCGATTCCCTGGCGTCCAAAAATACCGAAACCAAACCCTCGTGGCGTCCGGCCGTCGACGTGACCGAGACACCCCAAGAAATCGTGGTGCAGGCCGAAGTGCCGGGAATGGAAAAGGAAGACCTCGATTTGACCCTCTCCGAAGGCCTGTTGACCATTCGTGGTGAGAAGCGTGCCGAGACCAAGGCGGAAAACGCGCGTTCCCTGCGCGGTGAACGTCGCTACGGCAGTTTCAGCCGCACCCTGCGCATTCCCGCTACGGTGGTTGTGGGGGAGATCGATGCCAGCTACAAGAACGGGTTGCTCACGGTGCGTCTGCCCAAGCGGGTAGCGGCCGAAAGCCGCCGGGTTCCCGTCCAGAACCCCCGCTCCGAGGAGATTGGACAACCGAGTTGATGGAATCATCAACCAGACCCAAATCCTTTCGCGGCCGACGGGGCGATATGCCCGGTCGGCCGTTTTGTTTGGAAAATAAGGACGTTCACAAAGCGCGCTGCCGGGATGGCCACCGTCGTCGAGACTGAGATGGGACAAGGGTTGGCAGACTTTACGGTTGACAAAACAGCCGGTTGGCGATAAATGAAATTCAGTTTTTATGCCTCTTTGAATTTTATGGGTTTGTGATAAAGGTGTTGCGGGTCGTACCACTGGCCCGACGCTACGGGCAGGAGGGCGGATGGAAAAAAAGGCAGAGCCGGGGATTGATCGGTTGGAGGACTTCGGGCGTCGCATCCTATCGCAATGTGGCCAACAGGCGTTGACCTATTATCGGGGCGTCAAGCCGCATGAACGTTTTGACGAGGGGCTGGTCACGGAGGCCGAGCTGGATCTTTCGGCCCGCTTCCAGGAGGCCCAGCGCCAGGCTTTCCCGGCACACCGGATGTTCGAGGGGGATGATTGCCAGGAGGGCTATACCCACGAACAGAAGCGCTACCTGTGGATCTTCGATGCCATCGACGGATTGGACAACTTTCAGGCCGGCATTCCCATCTGGGCCATGTCCTTGGCCTTGACGGAAAACTACTGGCCGTTGCTGGGCATGATCCTCATGCCCGCCACCGGCGACTTGTTTCAGGCCAGGGCCGGCGGCGAGGCGTTTCTCGGATCCCATCCGCTGTCCATGGGGGCCGGCAGGGCCGTGGACGAAGGGTGCCTGATTTTGACCTTTTCACGGTTCCATCGGCATTACCGAACCGATTTTCCCGGGAAGATTCGCAATCTGGGCTGCACCGCGGCCCATCTGTGCTACGTGGCCATGGGACGGGCCGATGCTGCCGTGGTGACCAATGAATCCTTCAAGGACCTGGCGGCGGCAGCGGTGATTCTCGAAGCCGCCGGAGGCAGAATCTTCACCATGGGGGGGGATCCTTTTCACGTGGGCGACCATCTGGACGGGCGCAAGATCACCGATCACCTCATCGCCACCCATCCGGACAGTCTCGATACGATTCTGTCTTATTTACATCGCCTTCATTGACAGAAGGTGTCATAAAAATTGACACAAAAAGCTATTTCCCCGACATTTGACCGGCCAATATAATAAAAAAAGTATTGTGATTCAGGTAGGATATCAGATTGGCAAGAAGTCTTTAAGGCAAATGGAACAAGAAATGCTTTAATCTTTGTTACTGATCAGGTTCGGATCCTGGCAACTCTTCACCGCGAAACGACCTTACGGTCCTCAATGAAAGGCCGGATCGATGAAACGGGTCAAGCTCCGCAAATCTGCCGCCCATGTCAATGCCGAACGGTCTGTTTCCAGCGGTACCATTTTCGATTTTGAAATCGGTACGCTGGTTCAAAGTCCGTGCCGGTGCTGCGAAATGCGATCAATGCTGCCGGACTGCTGCCAGCACTGCGAACTGTTGGCACAGATCCAGACGACCCTGGCCGGGGGGATTTCCTCCGGGCACAGTGTCTCACCGGCAGAAGACTACTGCCTGGCGGTGAACGAACGCTGAGGCGGGGGCCAAGCAGTCATCAGGGCCAAAGGCGGGCGACGGTGGCCAGCAGCCGGTCCATCTGGGGATCGGTGCCGATGGTAATGCGCACAAAATCGGCTATTTCCGGCGGGTTGAAGTGCCGCACGAGGATGCCTTCGGTCTTGAGCGCCTCGTAAACGGTTCGCCCGGGGATACCCGGGCGGCGGGCAAACACGAAATTGGCGCGGGAGGGCAGTACCTGCCAGCCCAGCTCCTCCAGTGCCGCCGCAAAGCGTGTTCGGGTGGCCATGATTCGTTGGGCAACGCCTGTGTAGTACACCTCTTCCCCCAAGGCCAACGTCCCGATTTCCTGTGACAAAGTATCCAGTGGGTACGAGTTGAACCCATCCTTGACGGCAAAGAGGGCCTCCACAAGGGCCGGATGCCCCAGGGCATAGCCGATGCGCAGCCCGGCCAGGGCCAAGCTTTTCGACAGCGTCCGCACGATCAACAGGTTGGGATGGGCGTCCAGCAGGGGCAGCACACTCTCTCCGCCGAAATCCACGTAGGCTTCATCCACCACCACCACCCGATCCGAGCGAAAGCGATTGAGCATTTCGGCGATGCGCGCCGGCGGCAGGAAATGGCCGGTGGGCGCGTTGGGGTTGGCGAAAATGATGCCCGAAGCGGCCGCACCGGGGCCGCGGAGGGCGTCCAGGTCGACTTCGAAGGCTTCGGTGAGGGGAACCTTTTCGTAAGGGATGTCGTAAAAATCGCAGTAGACGGGGTAGAAACTGTACGTGAAGGTCGGAAACCGCAACGTCCCCAGGTCGGCGCCGAAGAAGGCGTAGAAGCAGAAGGAGAGCACCTCGTCGGAGCCGTTTCCCGTGAAAACCTGCTCGGGGGTCAAACCGAGGCGGGCCGCAATGGCTTCGCGCAGGCCCAACATGGTGGGATCGGGATACAGTCGCAGACGCGACGGATCGAAGCGGCAGAGCAACTCGGCGATTTTCGGCGCCGGCGGATAGGGGCATTCATTGGTGTTGAGTTTCAGGTACTGCCGATCCCGGGGTTGCTCTCCGGGGACGTAGGGCGCCAGTTGGCGAAACCGCTGGGTGAACATGGGGCTGCCTTTCCCGAACCCTTGCAGGCGATGATGGGTAAAAATAATTCTGTACGATACATCAACCGTGGGGCGGATTCAACCGATGGAAGCGATGTGGCGGATCCGATCCTCCGGGGGTTGAACGTCCGGCGGTCTTTACAGGTGGCCGTCCCTGTGTCATAAACTTCCATGACATCGGTGTTTCCGGTGCCGCAAAACGCCCTGGAAAATGGTCCCGGACGTTCTTCAATGCTTACCTTTTCAATTTTCCGGCCATGACTGCTGTCAACGACATCGTCCTGATCCACTACGAAGACAAGCCCCTGGTGTTCGCCCGCGTCGAAGAGATTCTCGCCGACCACAAGCCGGGCTGGTACCATGTGCGGCTGTTGATGCTCCAGGTACCGGTGCAACTGGTCACCTGGATTCTACGCGACGCCTACATCGAGGGCGAGCCCTTCACCATGAACGGTAAACGGATGCATTTGGAGCGGATCCAGGCCCCCTCGCCGGTGGAGGCCGAAACGCCGCCCGAATCCCCGCCCCGATCCGAAAAAAAGACCACTACGGCCAAGGTGGTCAACCTCGCCGATCTCAAGAAGAAATGACCATCGCCCCGCGGTGCGTCCTCTCGGCCTCGCGACGTACCGATATCCCGGCCTTTTACCTCGACTGGTTCCTGGAAGGGATCCGGCAGGGGGCCTTCGACGTGCGGGGCCCTTACCAGCGGCAGCCCCGCAGGGTGCCGGCCAGTGTGGCGGCGGTGCACACCATCGTCTTCTGGTCCAAGGATTTCGGTCCTTTCTTGCGCCGTCGGGTCGGCGAACAGCTTCAGCGGCAGGGGTTTCACCTGTTTTTCAACTTCACCGTCAACAGCCGGGACCGGATTCTCGAACCGCGGGTGCCGGAGTTGAAGGAACGACTGGATCAGCTCGCCGAATTGGCCCGGCGCTTTTCTCCGGAGGCCATTCACTGGCGTTTCGACCCCATTTGCCACTATCGGACAAGCGACGGTCGGACCCATGACAACCGGGGCGATTTCCAACACATCGCCGACGCGGCGGCCGCGGCGGGGATCCGGCGCTGTATCACCAGCTTCGTTGACCTGTACCCCAAGGTAGGCCGGCGTGCCGAAAGGGTCGGCGTTTGGTTTCAGGACCCACCCATGACGGAGAAGACCGCCATTCTGGAAGCCATGGCCGAAGCGCTCCGGTGCCGGCGAATCGGCCTGGAGACCTGCTGCGAGGCCGAGGTACTGGATCACTTGCCGGTGGGAACGGACATCCGCGCCGGGGCCTGCATTCCCAGCGACCGGCTGATGGCCCTATTCGGCGGCCACCTCTCCCTGCGCCAGGATTCCGGTCAGCGGCGCCGGGCCGGCTGTCGCTGTCGGGTATCGGTGGATATCGGCTCCTACGCGCTGCATCCGTGCCATCACAACTGCCTCTTCTGTTATGCCCGTCCCATCGGGGCGGTCTCGACGGAGCCGTCCGGATGACCGCCGAGGTTTCCATGCCGTTTTCCATCGGATCGATCCGACTGGCCAACGGCACCATCCTGGCGCCCCTGGCCGGCATCACCAACCTGCCCATGCGGTTGCTGTGCAAAGCGGGCGGGGCCGGTCTGGTCTGCTCAGAGATGATCAGTGCCAACGGTCTGGTTCGTGGCTCGGCGAAAACGGCGGCCATGCTGCGAAGCGCACCGGCCGAGCGGCCGCTGAGCGTCCAGATTTTCGGCGCCGATCCCGTCGTCATGGCCGAAGCGGCTCGGATGGTGGCGGAAGCCGGGGCCGATATCGTGGATCTCAACTTCGGTTGCAGTGTGCGCAAGGTGGTCAAGACCGGGGCCGGGGTGGCGCTGATGCGGGACCCCCGGCGCGCCGAAGCCGTGCTGAAGGCGGTGCGCCGGGCCGTTTCGATTCCCCTGACGGTCAAGATGCGCAGCGGTTGGACCGTCTCGGGTGAGCAGGCCCTGGAAATTGCGACCATCGCGGAAGGCTGCGGCGTGGACGCCGTCATCATTCATCCCCGCACGGCGGGTCAGGGGTTTTCCGGTCATGCCGACTGGCCGTTGATCGGTCGGATCCGGGAGCGAACGGGCATTCCGGTGGTCGGCAACGGAGATATCGTCACCCCCGAGGACGGGTTGCGGATGCGGCGGGAAACCGGCTGCGCGGCGGTGATGATCGGCCGTGCCGCCATGGGGAACCCCTGGATTTTCGGGCAGATCGATGCCCTTTGGGCCACCGGTGCCCACCGACCGGTGACGCCGGCCCAGCGGCGTCTGGCCATGCATCGCTACGTGAGCGCCACGGTGGCCGAATACGGCGAAACGGTGGGGTGTCGACTGCTGCGCAGTCGCCTGGGATGGTTTGTCCGGGGGCTACGCGGCGGCAGCCGCTTTCGGGAGCGCATCAAACACCTCGAAGGCGAGGCGGAGGCTTTGGCGGTTATCGACGGTTTTTTCGATGTCACGGCAGCGGGGCAAACGTTCGGGGGTGCGCCCGATTGACACCGGCAGGTGATTTCGATATGCCAGAACTTATTGTCTATACTGGGGCGAAGACGTCCCCCGAGCGTCCCTTCAACCGCCGTTCAGGGCGGAGCGGGAATCATGAGGAGGCCTATCCATGTCAGGAGTGAACAAGGTGATCATCGTCGGCCGGTTGGGCCGTGATCCAGAGGTCCGCTATACGCCGGACGGGACCGCCGTGACCAATCTTTCCGTGGCCACGAGTCTGGAATGGAAAGACAAGAATACCGGCGAGAAGAAAGAAAAAACAGAATGGCACCGGGTCGTGGTGTTCCGCAAACTCGCCGAACTGTGTGGCGAGTATCTCTCCAAGGGGCGACAGGTTTACGTGGACGGTCGCTTGCAGACCCGCAGCTGGGAAAAGGACGGCCAAACCCACTACACCACGGAGATCATTGCCAACGATGTCCAGTTTCTCGGTGGCCGGGATGCCGCTGGCGGTGGCGGTGGCAATGCCGCGTTGCCCCAGAATCTTGAAGAGACCTACGGGCCCATCGGCGGCCCGGCCCAGAATGGGCCGGGAGATGACGATATCCCGTTCTGACGGCCTTTGCTCACCAACAGCCACCGGGCGCCGGGATTCCCGGCGCCCGGTGGCTGTTAGAAAGCAGGCGCGTGCTGAAAAAACCGGCCGCGATCCTTTCCGCCAATCAGGCCTTGGCGTCCTTGTCCGAGTTTTCGGGGTGTTCGAGTTTTTCGGGGTCCTTGTCCGGTTCGGCGGAGGCGCTCTTGAAGTTCTTGATGGCCTTGCCGACCCCGGCGCCGATTTCCGGCAGTTTGCCGGCTCCGAAAATAATCAGGATGATCACGAGGATGATGATCAATTCGGGCATGCCAATGCCAAACATGTGATTCTTCCCTTTCCATCGGGAAACGGCCGACCCGCGGACCGGCCTCATCCCACCATCAAGTTGGGTTATTCCTCCGGGGGCGCCTCGCGGACCTCGGCCAGAAGGCGGGCGAATTCCGGCGTTTTGGAGAAGCTGCTCACCGCTCCCTGGTATCTGATCCAGAGGCCCCACGACTCTTTCCAGGCGTCGTTTTGCCAGTAGCAGCGCGGGTCGCCGCGCCCCTGGAGGCGCTCGATGTAGTCGATGTAATCCAGGGAGCAAAATTCACAAAACCGGTACGGCACCCGTAGGTCTCGATACGGATCGGCCGTCTCCTGCGGGGCTGGCCGAAGCTGGGAGCCGCATTTTTCGCATTTCCAGTGGCAGTGGGTACACTGAACGGCCTGGCGTACCGCAACCCGCTTTCGATGGAGCATCCGGGACGTTTGGAAGTCCCGGGCCGCTTTTCGCTTGCCATCGATGGAGATGATGTCCGCCATTGTCTCTCCCCGTGACGCAACCCGCCAAAAATATATAATAATTTTTTATTATCATCGATTGTTGCGAACTGTCAACGAATGTCTGGGCGGTCCATGGGCGGAAGCGCTCTGATCTTGATCAACCCCCGACGATGAGATATGAATTTTTTTGGCAGGCGGCGGTTGGTGCGTCGGCCATGTCCGGCGTCGCCCGGCGCGTTGACTGAACCCAACGGCTCCATTCGGAGGGAAAATGGCCAGAACCGGTTACTGGGCCGATCACTATGCGGAAAATCGCTGCACACCGCAGGAAGGGGTGGCATTGTTGCGCCCCGGCCAGCGAATTTTCATCGGTGCCTCTTGTGGCGAACCCCAGGCCCTGGTGCGCGCTCTGGCCGAATCGGCCGAGCGCTTCACCGACCTGGAAATCGTCCGGCTGCTGGCTCTGGAGAGCACCCCCTTGACGCGCCTGGCCGGCGAGATCAAGACCCAGAGTTTCAACATCCGGAACTTTTATCTCGGATCGGCCAAGCCCAGACGTCTGGCGCCCCACCTGCGCTTCATTACGCCGATGAACCTGTCTTCGATTCCCTTGCTTTTCAAGAGCCGACGCATGCCGCTTCACGCGGCCCTGATCCAGGTGTCACCGCCGGATGATTTCGGTTGGATGAGCCTCGGCGTTTCGGTGGACATCACCCTGGCGGCGGCCCAGACCGCCGACCTGGTCATCGCCCAGGTCAACCCGCGGATGCCTCGCACCCTGGGGCGGACCTTTATCCATGTCAACGATGTGCACCGTTTCGTCGAGTACGAAGAGCCGCTGCTGACGGTGGAATCTCCCCCCGAGATGGAAGCGGCCAACATCATCGGCCGGCTCATCGCCCGTCTCATCGATGACGGTTCCACCATTCAGGTCAGCCCCGGTGCCACCACCAAGGCCCTGCTCCTGGCCCTGGAAAACAAGAACGATCTGGGGGTGCACAGCGAGTATATCACCAACGGCATGATGCACCTTTTCTCCAAGGGGGTGATCACCAATCGTCTCAAGGGGAACAAGGAGGGGCGTCTGGTGGCCACGGCGGCCATCGGCACCGCCGACCTGTACGAGTTTCTGGACGACAACCCGGCCGTCGATTTTCAGCCATCGGACTATGTTTGCGATCCCGGCATCATTGCCAGCCATTTCCGCATGGTGTCGATGAACGTGGCCATGGCGATGGATCTCACCGGCCAGGCGGCCGCCGATGCCCAGCACAACAACATGTTCACCGGCGTTACCGGGATGCTGGACTTCGTTCGGGGCGCGGCTCGGGCCGAGGGGGGCAAGTCGATCCTGATGCTGCCCTCCACCGCCGCCGGTGGCCAACGCAGCCGGATCGTTCCCCTTCTGGAGGATACGGCGGTGGTGGTTCCCCGGGGGGACGTCCACTACGTGGTCACCGAATACGGGGTGGTGAACCTCTTCGGCAAGAATCTCCAGGAACGGGCCATGGCCATGATCAGCATCGCCCATCCGGACTTTCGCAGCGAGTTGTTTCACCGGGCCCAGAAAATGGGGCTCCTTGGGGCCGAGCGGACCTTGAGCGAGTCGTTTCAGGGGGTTTATCCGGTACGGCTGGAAAAACAGATCGACATCGACGGCCAGATCGTCACCATCCGGCCGGCCAAGCCGGTGGATGAGCGCCGCATCCAAGAGCACTTCTACAATCTGCACAAAGAAGATGTGGTGGCCCGGTTTTTCCACGAGAAGACCACTTTCGTGCGCGACGAGGTGGAAGAGGTCTCCCAGATCGACTACATCAAGGATCTGACCCTGCTGGCCCTGGTGGGGGAAATCGGATTCGGCCGGGTGGTGGCTGTTGCCGAGTACCTGTTGCTGCCGGCCAAGAACGTGGCCGAAGTGGCTTTTTCCGTCGATCATAGGTGGCAGGGAAAAGGGCTGGGAAAGCTGATGATGTGCAACCTGGCGGATGCGGCCCGGGAAAACGGGATCGCCGGCCTGGTCGCCTACACCAATCCCAACAATCAGGGGATGATCCGTCTTTTCCGCAGTCTGCCCTACAAGGTCCACACCACCTTCGAGGCGGACATGGTGCATCTGAGCTGTCGATTCGACGAGCCGATTTGACGGATGCCGGCAAGCGGCGTGTTGAGGGGGGTTCAGGAACCGTTCGCCATTTAGTTTTCCCTGTCTATTGACAAGGAAAATCTCCCAATATAAATGGTGATATTCGATTTATGAGCGCATGTGCCAAAACCTGCCTCTGTCGCAGTCCGGGATATATCACCGGCCGGTATCCGGTGACCTGATAACTATCTTTTAAAATTGATTTTTTTAATGAATCAACGAAAGGAGGCGCCTATCCCCGCTCAACTTCTCGCCCGCGGTCTTCCGGCCGCTCTGCGAACCGCCTAGGTGCAAGTGGTCGGCCATTACCACCAAACTCATATCTCATGCATAAAGGAGACGGAAATTGGGCTTCGAATTTTACAAAGAATCTTATGCCGGCACGGTCAAGCAGATTACCCTCGGCCAAGGGGACAAAGCGGTCACCGTTGGCGGTGAGAGCTGCTACCCGTTTTACACCTTCGAGGGCAAGATGCCCTTGAAGCCCCGGGTTGCCATGGAAATTTGGGACATGGCCCCCACGGAATGGCCCGAGGCAGTGGTGGCGCCGTTCAAGGATGTGTTGAACGATCCGGCGGCTTGGGCGAAGAAGTGTGTCGAGGAGTACGGCGCCGAGATGATCGTTCTCCAGCTCAAGAGCGCCGACCCCAACGGTGATGACGCCAGCCCCGACCAGTGTGCCGAGACGGTGCAGAAGGTGCTCGACGCCATCGATGTGCCGCTGATTATCTGGGCCACGGCCAACGTGGAAAAGGACGAGGCGGTGCTCAAGCGCATCAGCGAGGCCTGCCACGGCAAGAATCTGGTCCTCGGCCCGGTGGAGGACAAGAACCACAAGGGGATCGGCGCCAGTGTCATGGCTTACGGACACACCATCATCAGCTCTTCCCCCATTGACGTCAACCTGGCCAAACAGGTCAACATCCTGCTGGAAAACCTCGGCGTTTCCATGGACAAGACGATTGTCGATCCCACCACCGGCGGGTTGGGCTACGGCATGGAGTATTCCTACTCGGTGATGGAGCGGTTGCGCATGGCGGCGCTGCAACAGGGCGACGACAAGCTGCAACTGCCGATCATCAACAACCTGGGCAACGAGATCTGGAAGTGCAAGGAAGCCAAGCAGCCCGTCGATGAAGCACCGACCCTGGGTGATCCGGAAAAACGCGGCATCCTGATGGAAGCGGTGGGCGCCGTCTGTTATCTGATGGCCGGCAGCGACGTGCTGATCATGCGGCATCCGGAGTCGATCCGGCTGGTCAAGGCCTTCATCGATCTGATCATGGACGGTGGCAGCGCCATGGACGTGGCTCCCATCGAAAAACGCCTCGGCGCGGAGGAAGTGGATCTGGCGGCCCTGGCCCCCGAGCCCGACCTGACCATTGCCGAGGAAGAAAAGAAGGCGGCGCCGAAGGCGGCAGCCAAACCGGCCGCGGCGGCCAAGCCGGCTCCCGCCGCGGCGGCCAAACCGGCTGCGGCAGCCGCCCCCGAGCGTGAGATCGACAAGGTTGCCAAGGCGTTGGGCCTCGATCTCGAAAAGCTGCTGCAGGCGAAACAGTGCAGCCGTGAAGACATCGAGCACACTGCCGAAAAGCACAACCTGACCTTGGAACAAACCCTTAAGAAATTAGGAGGGATCAACTGATGGCGATAGACCTTTTCGCTGACGAGCCCAAAGAAGGGGCAAAGGATCTTTTTGCTGATTCACCTAAGGCGGACCCGGAAGCCGAAGCCAAGGCAAAGGCCGACGCCGAGGCGAAAGCCAAGGCGGCCGCTGAAGCCAAGGCAAAAGCCGACGCCGAAGCCAAAGCCAAGGCAGAAGCCGATGCCAAGGCTAAAGCTGAAGCCGCAGCCAAGGCAAAGACCGAAGCGGAAGCCAAGGCCAAGGCCGAGGAGCACGCCAAGGCCGAGGCGGAAGTGGAGGCGATCCGCCAGAAACGGGCCGCCGAGCGCGAAGCGCGTGCAGCCGAAGAAGCCGCCCATGCAAAAGAAAAGGTGGTGAGCCGGACGCCGGCCGCCGAGCAGAAGAGCATGCTCGATAAGCTCGCCGAAGGGATCGACTGGGTCCATCGGCGCTCCTGGCCCTGAACCGGTGGTTTGCCATCCCTGATTTAGACATCCTACAACGATGAGGAGGAACCTCGCATGTCTGAAGAAAAAAAGATCGTGAAGAAGGCCGTTGAGAAGGCGGAAAAGTTCGCCGATCCCGTCGCCTCGACCATCGATCCGGCCAGCCAGCAAATGATTAGCCGGGCGCAGGAACTCAATGTCGACACCTGCTTCGACCGGGCAGCCCGGATGAAGCCCTGTAACATCGGCGCCACCGGCATCTGCTGCAAGAACTGCAGCATGGGACCCTGCCGTCTCACCCTGCCCAAGGATTACGATGAAGCCACGGACCACCAGACCCGCAAGGGAATCTGCGGTGCCTCGGCCAATACCGTGGCCGCCCGTAACTTCATCCGCATGATCGCCGGCGGTGCCGCGGCGCACTCGGATCACGGCCGTGGTGTGGCCGAGGTCTTCCTGTCGGCGGCCCGCAAGGAGACCGATGCCTACCACATCAAGGATACCCGCAAGCTCCTCGAGATCGCTCCGGCCCTGGATGTGCCGATCCAGGTTGAAGTGGACGGCAAAATGGTCGATCGCGACATCGACGAGATCGCCGTCGAGGTGGGGGAAAAGGCCATGGAGGAATGGGGCAAGCCCCACGGTGAACTCCTCTTCGCCAAGCGCGCCCCCAAGGCCCGTTACGAACTCTGGAAAAAGTTGGGCGTGGTGCCGCGCAACATCGACCGTGAGATCGTCGAGATCATGCACCGCACCCACATCGGCGTGGACCAGGACTACAAGAACCTGATGAAGCAGGGCACCCGGGCGGCCATCGCCGATGGCTGGGGCGGCTCGATGCTCGCCACCGATTTGCAGGACGTGCTCTTCGGCACGCCGTACCCCCTCAGCAGCGAGGCCAACCTCGGCGTGTTGCGCGAGGACCACGTCAACCTCGTGATCCACGGCCATGAGCCGATCCTCTCGGAGATGATCGTGGCGGTGGCCCAGCGGCCCGAGATCATCGAGTACGCCAAGAGCAAGGGTGCCAAGGGGCTTCAGCTCTCCGGCATCTGCTGCACGGCCAACGAGCTGCTCCAACGTCACGGCGTGCCCCTGTGCGGCACTTTTCTCCAGCAGGAACTGGCCATCATCACCGGCGCGGTGGACGCCATGGTGGTGGACATCCAGTGCATCATGCAGAACGTGGCCAACGTGGCCAACTGCTTCCATACCAAGCTGATCACCACCCACCCCATCGCCCGCATGGAGCAGGAAAACGTGATGCACATCGAGTTCGACGAGCATCATGCCCTGGAAGACGCCGAGAAGATCGTGCGCATCGCCATCGACAACTACCCCAACCGTCGCAACGAGGTGATGATCCCCAAGCAGAAGTCGCCCATCGTGGCCGGTTTCGGGGTCGAGTCCATCGAGTACCATCTCGGCGGCACTTTCCGCGGTTCCTACTACACGCTCAACGACAACATCATCAACGGTCGCATCCGGGGCATCGCGGGCGTGGTGGGTTGCAACAACGCCCGCACCCGTCACAATGAGGGCCACGTCGAGATCGTCAAGGAGCTGATCAAAAACGACGTCATCGTGCTCACCACCGGCTGCAACGCCATCGCCTGCGCCATGGCGGGATTGCTGACCCCAGAGGCGGCCAAGGTCTACTGCGGCCCGGGGCTGGCGGAAGTCTGCGAGACGGTGGGCATTCCGCCCGTGTTGCACGTGGGCTCCTGCGTGGACAACAGCCGCATCCTGCTGGCGGCCGCCGAGGTGGTCAAGGCCGGCGGTTTGGGCAACGACATCAGCGATCTGCCGGTGGCCGGATCGGCGCCGGAGTGGATGAGTGAGAAGGCGATTTCCATCGGCCACTACTTCGTGGCCTCGGGCGTGTACACCGTCTTCGGCGTTACCCTGCCGGTGACCGGCGCGCCGAAGTTCCAGCGCTACCTGTTCGAGGAATTCGAGAAGCTGTACGGCGGCATGTGGGATTTGGAAGTCGATCCCATCGCTCATGCCCAGAAGATGATCGCCCACATCGACAAGAAGCGCAAGGCGCTGGGTATTGACAAGGCCCGTGAGCGTGTACTGATGGATATGGCCGACCGCCAGCAACTGGAAGCCTAATACCGGCCCAACCGGACCAAGTCCTCAACGAAGGAGGAAAAGAAATGTCGAAGCTTGTTGCCTTTGCAGCCATTCAAGGCGGCTACAACGTCGTCTCAAAAACCGAGGGCCTCTACCGCAGGGCACTGGAAACCTACAACGCGGACACCAAGATCGAGTTTCCCAACACCGGCTACTTTCTGCCGGTGATCTACTCGTTGCTCGGCATCCCGGTGAAAACCATCGAAGACATGAAGCAGCCGCTGGATTTTGCCCGTAAGCTGCTGCCTCCCCATATCAAGGGGGTCAACCACCTGCCGTACCTTGGGCCACTGCTGGACGCCGGCATGGCGGCCCTGCTCTGCTTCGAGATCCAGGAAGCCCTGCGCATCCTCGAGCAGCCGGATTTCTACTATCCCCAGGAAGATCCGGACATCGAAAACGGCAAGATCTGGGTGGGGCCGGCCGACGACGTCATCCTGCGCAAGCGCGGGGTGGAATTCGTGGACGGCTCCGCACCGGGGTTCGCCGCCATCGTGGGCGCGGCACCGGATCCGGAAACGGCCAAGCTCATCGTGGAAGAATACCAGCGCAAGAACCTCTACATCTTTTTGGCCGCCAACCAGAACGGTACATCGGTGACCGAGCAGCTCCTCGAGGCCAAGGTTCAGATCGGCTGGGGGACCCGTATCGTGCCCTTCGGCCCGGACATCACCTCGGCCATCTTCGCCCTGGGGTTTGCCAACCGGGCGGCCATGTCCTTCGGCGGGGTTCAGCCGGGTGACTACAAGAAGATCCTCAAGTACAACAAGGACCGTATCTTCGCCTTTGTCAACGCTCTGGGCGAAGTGGGCACCGACTGGGCGACGGCGGCGGCCGGTTGCGTCAACTGGGGCTTTCCCACCATCGCCGACACCGATATCCCCGAGATCCTGCCCACCGGCATCTGCACCTACGAGCACGTGGTGGCCAACGTGTCCCACGAGGAAATGGCCCAGCGGTCCATCGAGATCCGCGGCCTCAAGGTGCAGGTCTCCGAGATCGATATCCCCTGCGCCTTCGGCCCGGCCTTCGAGGGCGAACGGGTGCGCGGCGCCGATCTGTTCTGCCAGATGGGCGGCGGCAAAACCCAGTGCACCGAGTATCTGCAGATGGCCGAGATGAACGAGATCGAGGACGGCAAGATCACCGTCGTCGGCAAGGACATCCCGGACCTGAAAAAGGGCGAAGTCCTGCCGCTGGGGATCTTCATGCAGGTGGCCGGCCGGGAGTTCCAGCAGGATTTTGAACCGATCCTCGAGCGCCAGACCCACCACTTGATCAACTACATCCAGGGCGTGATGCACATCGGCCAGCGTGACATCGCCTGGGTGCGGGTGAGCAATGCGGCGGTGGAAAAGGGCTTCACCCTCAAGGATATCGGGGTGGTGCTGCATGCCAAGTTCCACCAGGATTTCGGCAAGATCTTCGACAAGGCCCAGATCACCCTCTATACCAACAAGGAGGACGTGGACAAGATCACCGCCATGGCGCGTGCCGCGTACAAGCAGCGCGACGAACGGGTGGAGAAGATGACCGACGAGGACGTGGAAGTCTTCTACAGTTGCACCCTGTGCCAGTCCTTCGCGCCCAACCACGTTTGTACGGTGAGCCCCGAGCGTACCGGCCTTTGCGGGGCATACAACTGGATGGACTGCAAGGCCTCCTACGAAATCAACCCCACCGGCCCCAACCAGCCCATCGAGAAGGGCGAGTGCCTCGATCCGGTGCTGGGCCAGTGGAAGGGGGTCAACGAGTTTGTCAAGAAGGCCTCCCGCGGGGCCATCGACCACTACAACCTCTACTCCATGGTCATCGATCCCATGACGACCTGCGGCTGCTGCGAGTGCATCGCGGCTCTGCTGCCGGCCTGTAACGGCGTGATGACGGTCAATCGCGAGTATGCCGGCGAGACCCCCTGCGGAATGAAGTTCACCACCCTGGCCGGTGTCATGGGTGGCGGGGCTTCCACGCCCGGCTTCGTCGGCCACGGCAAGTTCAACACCACCCAGAGAAAGTTCATCAAGGGTGACGGCGGCTTGCTGCGGATGGTGTGGATGCCCAAGATGCTGAAGGAAGAGATCAAGGACCGCATCATCAAGCGCGGCGAGGAGTTGGGGGTGCCCAACCTCTATGACATGATCGCCGACGAAACGGTGGGAATCACCGAAGAGGAGATCCTGCCCTTCCTGCAGGAAAAGGGGCATCCGGCCCTGAGCATGGATCCGCTGGTGGGATGATCCTGGCGAGGGCAGTGTGAATGTCTGAGGAATAAGTAAAGCGGCCGCCGATCCTTGGCCCGATTGGCGGCCGCTCTGACAGACGCCGGTTCCCACGGCGCCCGATGCCGATCAGAACTGGTCCGCGGTGCAACGACCGCGGATGACTCATATAACAAGGAGACAACGATGGCTTTAACCGGGATTCAGATTTTCAAGCTCCTGCCGAAGACCAACTGCAAGGAGTGCGGGGTTCCCACCTGCCTTGCGTTTGCCATGAACCTGGCCTCTGGCAAGGCCGAACTGGACCAGTGTCCGTACGTGTCCGACGAGGCGCGGGCGTTGCTGGCCGAAGCATCGGCGCCGCCGATTCGCCCCGTGGTAGTGGGCAAGGGCGTGCGCCAGCGCACGGTCGGTGGGGAAACGATGCAGTACCGGCATGAGAAAACCTTCTACAACCCGACCCTGCTCGGCGTGCGGATCGGCTCCGACATCGCCGCCGATGCCCTGGCCGCCAAGCTCAAGGGGCTCAACGCCCTGCAATTCGAACGGGTGGGACTCAACCTGATGCCGGAGTTGGTGGCGGTGGCCGATGTCAACGGCGATGCCGCGGCCTTCGCCCAGGTGGCCAAAACCGTCGCCGAGACCAGCGAATTCAACCTGGTCCTGATGAGCGACAAGGTCGATGTGCTCAAGGCCGGTGTGGAAGCCGCCGGTTTCAAGCGGCCGCTGCTGTACGCCGCCACCGCCGAGAACGCCGATGCGTTGGGTGAATTGGCCAAGGCGAACAACTTGCCCCTGGCCGTCAAAGCCGACTCGGTGGAGGCCCTGATGCCCCTCACTGAAAAGCTCACCGGCATGGGGCTCAAGGACCTAGTCATCGATTCGGGGGCCCGGGAGATCAAGCAGGCTTTCGACGATCAGGTGGCCATTCGGCGCGCCGCCCTGAAGAATCTCAACCGGGCCGTGGGGTTCCCCACCATCACCTTCCCCTGCGAAATGGCCAGCAACCTCGATATGGAGACCCTCATCGCCACGATGTTCATCGCCAAGTACGGCGGCATCGTGATCCTGAGCGATTTCACCGGTGAGAGCCTCTTCCCGCTGCTGCTGGAGCGCCTCAATATCTTCACCGATCCCCAGCGGCCGATGACCGTTACCGAGGGCATCTACCCCATCAACAACCCAGACGAGAACTCTCCGACGCTGGTGACCACCAACTTCGCCCTCACCTACTTCATCGTTTCCGGGGAGATCGAGGCGAGCAAGGTCCCCGCCTGGTTGCTGATCAAGGACAGCGAGGGACTCTCGGTGATGACGGCCTGGGCCGCCGGCAAGTTCTCCGGCGACGATGTTGGTCTCTTCGTCAAAAAGTGTGGAATTGCCGACAAGATCAAACATACCCAGGTGATCATTCCCGGGTATGCGGCGGCCATTGCCGGCGACATGGAAGAGGAGCTGCCCGGATGGACCGTCACCGTCGGGCCGCGTGAAGCCGCGCACCTTGCCGGGTTCCTGCGCGGCATGAAAAAATAAAATTCTGGTCGACACGGCCGGGGAAAATCTCCGATGTTGGTTTCCCCGGCCGAAGGGCGCAACCTTTTCGCGCTGACCACCGCAACCCGAGGGAGGACGCATGATACTGATTGGGGAGAGTTTAAACGTAATTTCGCGCAAGATCGGCCGGGCATTCAAGGAACGCGATCCCAAGCCGATCCAGGAAGAGGCCTTGCTGCAAAAAGAGAAGGGGATGGACTACATCGACATCAACCTCGGCCCGGCCAAGAAGGACGGCCCCGAGCTGATGCCCTGGGTGGTGCAGACCGTCCAGGAAGTGGTGTCGGATGTTCCCCTGGCCCTGGATACCTCCAACATCGACGCCATCGAGGCGGCGCTCAAGGTGGTCAAGGAGGTGCCGGGCAAATCGCACATGATCAATTCGATCATGTGCCGGCCGGAGCGCTACGAGCGCATGATTCCCATCGCCGCCAAGTACAACGCCGATTTCATCGCGCTGATGTGGGGTCCCGAAGGTTTGCCGCGTGACGAGAACGAACGCGCCGCTCTTTGCGTGGAGCTGCTCTACGCAGCCAACGAGGCGGGGATTGCCAACGAGAAGATCTGGGTGGACGGGATCGTCACCCCGGTGAACATCCAGCAACCCCAGGCCATCAGCCTGATGGAGTTCCAGAAGATGCTGCAGGACATTGCCCCCGGGGCCAAGAGCACCTGCGGCTTGTCCAATATTTCCAACGGCCCGCCGAATCATCTGCGCCCGATCCTCAACCAGACCTATATGGTGATGCTGGAAAAATGCGGCATGTACTCGGTGATCAGCGACCCGTTGGACGAGAAGCTCACCGCCATCGCCAAGGGACAGCGTCAGGACATCGTGGACCTGATCTACGGCATGCTCGACGGCAACATGCCCGATATTCCGAGCCTGCCCAAGGAGCTGCAGGACTACGCCAAGACAGTGAACGTCATTTTGGGCAACACGCTCTACTCGGACAGCTGGCTGGACATCTGAGCCGCCGGCGCGGCCAGAAGATTTCGTGTTACCGGAGCCCCGCCGCAAGGCGGGGCTTTGTGTTTAGCGGCTGAAACTGAAAATCGGTCA
This sequence comes from Desulfobacteraceae bacterium, assembly GCA_028700185.1. GTDB lineage: Bacteria > Desulfobacterota > Desulfobacteria > Desulfobacterales > UBA2174 > UBA2174. The sequence goes on from JAQVTF010000019.1 coordinate 18,271, forward strand.
GATAAAATACCCCCAACGAGCCTTCCCATGATTCGATCCAAAGCGCTGGAAGCCAACATCGCCAACTACCATATCGATGTGGAAATCGATCCCCGGTACGCCGTCCTGCAATCGGTCATGTCCCGTTACTACGGGATCATGGAGGCGGTGAACACTTTTCTCCGGGAGCTGTCTCATCCCTACAAGAACTGGCGCTTCATCGTCCAGGAGGCCCGCACTTACGCACTGGATTACTTTCACCTGATGCTGCTGCATCCAGAGGGGCCCCGGGCCGCCGAACGATTTGTTGAAATCTTCGGCCGGGCGCTGGATGCCGACCGCACAGCCGGCGCCGTGCGCACCGATGCCGCCGACAGCCTGTTGATGTTTGTGCAGAAAATGATCCGCGACAGCGGCAAGGAGTTGCCCCGGTTTGTACCGGTGATCGAAGCGGCCTTCGGGCGGATTGATGCCAGCGACGATGAGACCTTCATGGGCTTCGTGAAAAATTACCACCAACTGAACCGGTTGGCGGATGCGTTGCTCAAAGTGGCCCCGGAAGGTACCGACATGCGGGCCTGCAACCGGGTGTTGATCCGGTATTTCCATGGCACTTACGCCTACTGGGAGGCCCAGCCGGATCCGTGGCATTGGTTCTGCGAGCAGGTCCAGGACGTGGTTCAATGCCCGACGCTGGAAGCGATTTTCGATGGGGTCTCCCTCGAGGAGATCCGATCCTGGCACCAGGACCTGGAAGCGGTGATGGCGGGTGCCGATTTATCCAGCGCCGAACTGACCCGCCGCCTGCTGGAGCTCACGGGCTACAGCCAGATCGTGGAGCGTTATCGTGGCATTCCCCGACGCTTGCTCGCCGCGGGGCAAAAAAGTGGCCAGGGACAACGCTGGAAGATCATCTTCCTGTTTCACATCATGAACATCCCCGGTCTGTCCATGATCCACGAGGAGATCCTCCGCGCCATCAACCGCGCCCTGAGCTGGCTGATCGCCAACGAACCCGACTATCGCGTCAAACGGCTGATCCACCAGACCTTCGCCATCCTCAAGGCCCGGACCCTGGAGTTTCCCGCCACGGCCCTCAACTGCGTCCTGAACATGGGGCGCGGCGTCTATCAGACCGATGACAGCGAGTTGGTGAATTTCTTCATCGACGCCGTCATCGACCTCGGGTTCCAGGCACCCATGATCGGCGGGGTGGGAGACGATTGGCAGGTCAAGGTCAACAACGCCCACATCCTCAATATCCGTACCTGGCTGGCGTTGATCGAACGCAATCCCAAGTGGTCGCCGCGATTGATCTCCTACCTGATTATCCACCTGTCTCTCTGCGGTGTCTTCATCAAGGATACCGACCTGTTCCAGCGAGACATCACCGGATTGCTCAACAGCGGCATCGCACCGGTGTTCAACCTGGTAAAGCAGTTGGCGCGCCTGTTTCCAGTCTACTTCAACGATATCGGCGCCGAGGGACGCCTGCGGGATATCTCCACCCAGGTGGATGAACTGGTGCACCGGCGGGATCCGTTGGTGCATTTTTTGCGCAAGCAGAGCCACGTGGAAAGCAGCAGCCGGGTGTTGGACCTCATGGAGGCCACCTTTCAATTCTGGGAAACGGGGGAAAAGCCCCTCATCGAGCCCTTCGTGCCCCCCAATCTCTATGCCCAGATCGATGGCCACGGCCCGTGGGTGGATGGCTTGCGACGGATCCTCAAGCACCTGCGCCAGGCGGGAATCGATCTGCCCCGGAATCTGTTGGAGGGAACCGAGGATCACATCGCCTCCCTCATCGACGCCGCTCCGGATACCGATCCGGTGGACCGGGAGCGTATCCGTTTGATGGTGTCCTTCTACCGGATGCTCCACCAGAAATACAACACGGTGTTCTCCGAAATCGAGTCGCATCTGGCCGGCCTGCGTACCGAAGCCTTCCCCGATATCGACAAGCTGGCCGCTGCCCTGCAAGAAACCAATCCCAAGCTCAAGATCATGGGGCTGCTGGCTTACTCCGAGCAACTCAAGGAGCTGCTGCTCAGCGATCAGACCTACGAGGTACGGGAGGATATTTACAAGAAACGGCATTTTACCATCGATATCCCCTCTATGTACGGCTCTTACCACGAGCTGAAATTCGATGCCCTCGGCCTGACTTTTCGCATCGAATCGCTGGCCAATACGCTGCTGGACCGCCTCGTGGAGGAACTGGACCTGTCATTGATCACCAAGGCGACCTTTTTCCAGATCTATGAGCGGCTCAAACTGTTTGATTGGGCGCTGAAGATCGACGGTCTCCGGTCGGTGGAGCTGGAGCGCCAACTTCATCTGCTGGCCCATTCCCTCGAGGTCAGGGGCTTTACCTTTACCCAATACCTGGACATCTTCAAGGGGTTCGCCCAGGCGGTCAAAAACATCATCAGCGACTATTTCAACAACATCCACGAGGCCAACCTCAACCGGATTCTCAACCAGATCCCCGTTGCCCAGTTGCTGCCCAAATATCTGCCCGCCGACGGGACGGAAGATTCGGAGCGCCTTCGCCATCGGGTATCGGAGATCTTTTTCCGGGACCAGATGGCCATGAGCCTCGGTTTGCAGCAGCTCGACCGTTTTTTGGGCCGCATTCTCAACACCCTGTTCCACCAGGCGGAAAAACTGCCCGACAACCGTCTCCACCTCCTGCTCAACTACGACCCCCAGCGGGTGATGACCTCCATCGATTATCCCGCGGCCCGGATGACCGGCATCATTCTTTTGGGGACCAAGGGGTACAACATGGTGCAGCTCAAGGGGTTCGGGCTGCCGGTGCCACCGGGGTTCATCATCGCCACGGAAGCGTTTCGCTGCCGTCAGCTCATCGAGGAGTATCCCCAGGCCGAAGAAAACTTCAAGGAACAGATGGCCCGGCATCTCAAGGGGGTGGAACGGATCACCAGTCTTCACTTCGGGGCTCCGGACAAGCCGTTGCTCTTTTCGGTGCGTAGCGGTTCCGCCATCAGCCAGCCCGGGATGATGGACACTTTTCTCAATGTCGGAATCAACGAGGAGATCGCCGCCGGCATGGCTGCCCGCAGCGGTAATCCCTGGTTCGCCTGGGACTGCTACCGCCGCTTCCTCCAGTGCTTCGGTATGGCCTTCGGCCTGGAGCGGGATGCTTTCGACGCGGTGATCAGTGAATTCAAGCGACGGCTCAGCATCCCCTACAAGCGGGATTTTTCCGGGGACCACATGCGCAAGGTGGCGCTGACCTACAAGAATCTCGTCCAGGACCATGGGGTGGAGATCCCGGCGGCACCCTTCGATCAACTCGTGGTGGCGATTCGGTCCGTCTTCGCTTCCTGGCACTCGCCCAAGGCCCAGACCTACCGAAAGATCATGGGGATTTCCGATGACTGGGGAACGGCCGTCACCGTGCAGAAGATGGTCTTCGGCAACCGGCGGGATACCTCGGGGACCGGGGTGTTTTTCACCCACAGTCCCCGCTGGTCCGGCGACATCCTCAAGCTTTGGGGAGATTTTACCGTCGGCAACCAGGGGGAGGATGTGGTGAGCGGGCTGGTGACGACCCTGCCCATTTCCCTGTTTCAGCAAGAAAGGGAGATGCGGGAAACCGATATCACCCTCGAGACTCATTATCCGCAGATTTACAACCAGCTCAAGGAATGGGCCAATACCCTGATCTATCAGCACGGATGGAGCCCCCAGGAGATGGAATTCACCTTCGAGAGTCCCGAGGTGGATGATCTCTATCTGCTCCAGACTCGTGATATGGCCATCCGGGAGCGCAAGAAGGTGTTCAACTTCGATCCGGAGGAGATCGATCCGCAACGCCAGTTGGGGCACGGGATCGGGGTGGCCGGTGGTGCCATGGCGGGGCGGCTGGTTTTCAGTCTCGAGGAGATCGACCACTGGCGGGCGGCCGAGCCGGACACCCACCTCATCCTGGTTCGGGGGGACACCGTGCCCGACGACATTCGGGAAATCAACGCCGCGGATGGGTTGCTCACGGCCCGGGGCGGTGTGACGTCCCACGCTGCCGTGGTGGCCCATCGCCTGGAGAAGACCTGTGTCGTCGGGTGCGCCAACCTCGTCTGCGACGAAGCCGGTCGACGGTGTCGTTTCGGCAAGGTGAAGCTGGTTTCGGGGGATTTCATCAGCATCGACGGCCAGGCCGGGGCCGTCTATCAGGGGCGAATTCAGGCCCATGCCGCCTGAGTCGATCCCTTGATTCCCCCAAGCGCCTGTGGCAAGTATAGAGTTACCGCGCAACTCAATCACGGAGGCAATTCATGGCGGAGCGAAAGGAATTCGGCAGCGATTTGATTCTGGGAATCAACGGACTGGGACGCATCGGCAAGTTGTCGCTTTGGCATCACGTGGCGAGACGTTTTTTTCCTGAAATCGTTGTCAATATCGGACGGACAGCCGGCACCTGCCTGGCGGATATCGCCGATTATGTCGAACGCGATTCCACCTACGGAAGCCTTCATGGCTATCTTTACGGCCATCGCGGCAAACCGGTGATCGACCAGATCGACGAGGATGCGGGCACCATGTCCATCGACGGGGTGAAAGTCCGTTTTCTGCGGACGCATCGCAACCCGCTTCAGGTCGCCTGGTCGAACCACGACGTGCGGCTGGTGGTGGATACCACCGGCCGCTTCCTCGATCCCACCTTGCCCGGTGATGCCCCCAAGGGTTCGCTCCGTGGTCACCTGGACGCCGGTGCCGAGAAAGTCATCGCTTCCGCACCGTTCAAGATCAAGTCCAAGGGCGCCTCCATGCCCGAGGATGCCGTGACGACGGTGATGGGCGTCAACGCCCACCAATACGACCCGCGCCGCCACCGCCTGATTTCCAACGCTTCTTGCACCACCACCTGCCTGGCGCACATGATCCGCCCGCTGATCAACCACTTCGGCCCCAAGCGGATCCTGTCCGCCTCCATGGCCACGGTTCACGCCGCCACCGGCAGCCAGCAGGTCCTCGACCGGCTGCCGGGATCCGGCAAGACCGATCTGCGCAAGAACCGCAGCATCCTCAACAACATCATCCTCACTACCACGGGCGCCGCCAAGGCCTTGAGCCTGGTCATTCCGGAAATGGCCAACATCGGGTTCATCGCCGAGTCGGTGCGCATCGCCTCTAGCACCGGGTCACTGATCATCCTGGTGCTCAATCTCCAGGAGGAGCCGGATGGAGAGCCGATTCGCGCCGGCATGATCAAGGAGATCTATCGCCAGTCGGCCGAGGAGGATCCGGCCGGCTACCTCCATTACAGCGATCGGCAAAACGTTTCCGCCGACATCATCGGCCTGCCCCGGGCCGCGGCCATCATCGAAGGCCACGAAATTCACACCCGCACCGCTGAAATCACCATCGACCTGAGCCGGGTGGCAAGCGTGGAGCCGGCGGTGGTGTCGGCGATGAAGGATCCGCTGCTGCGCATCCCGGTGACCCAGGCGGTGATCTATGGCTGGTACGACAACGAGCTGGGCTCGTACGTCAACCTGCTCGGCGACCGGACGGTTTCCATCGCTGAGCAGCTTTAGGTCATGTGCGGTTGGAGGTGGCAAAGGCGGGCTTTGCCCGGTCAGATCGGCCCGCCGGCTGATGGGGAAACGCCGTGAAACGGTGTCACGGGTGGTTTGCCATGCCCGTCGGTTGATGCCGTAACCTATTTCGGTTGAAAAAAGAATAAGATGAGCGACCCGAATCGGTTCCGGGCGCTGAACCGCCCGGTGCGAGCTGCCAGCCTGTTTCTGTTTCTCGTTGGATTGGTCATCGCTGGATTGGGAATCGGACAGTGGTCCGCCGACTCGGCCGTCCGGGACTTGCGTCGGGGCGTACTGCAGCAGGCGAGCTTCCTGGCCCGCTCGATTCCCTATGAAATCCTCGAATCTGCTTCCTTTTCTCCGGCCGACCAGAACTCCCCCCCGTTTCTGCGGTTGCAGCGGTGGCTGGAAGACTATCGATCCGAAATTTCCTGCCGCGGCATCTGGGTTCTGAATCTTTACAACGATGAACTGGTCTTCGGGCCGGTGGCCTACACCGGCGGGATTTCCGGCATCCCGGTCCCCGGTGCGGTGCTCTCCGGCGCATCCCGGCCTCTCCTGGAAATTTTCCAATCCGGAAAGGCCGATGTTTTCGATGCCGGGGAGGATCGGAGGGGGAATTTCCTTTCAGCCGGCGCGCCTGTCATCGACCCTCTCAACGGGCGGGTGCGGATGGTGGTGGGAATCGATGTCGAAGCGGCCCAGTGGCGCAGGGATGTCGCCGAAGCCCGCCTGTCTCTTTTATGGGGCCTGCTGCCGCCAGTGGTGGTTTGCCTGGGGGCACTTTTGTTGTTATGTTTCCGAATTCCTTTGAATATTTTTCCCCGCCCGTGGGGCCATTACCCTGAAGCCATCTTCGTGGCGCTCCTGGGCGCCACGTTGACGGTGGCCGCGGCCTGGGTGGCCCATCATTCCGAGAGCCGTCTTCGACGTGAGGCCTTCGGCCTCCTGGCCCAGGCCGAGGTCAAGCCGGTCTTTGACGCCCTGGTGGATGTGGAGCGCAACCTCCAGGCGCTGGCCCGGTTCTTCGCCAGCTCCGAGTTCGTGGATCGCAGTGAATTTGCGCTCTTTACCAGGCCCCTGATTCGCTGGTCGGGGATCGAATCCTTCGCCTGGATTCGAGCGGTGCCCGCCGCGGTGAAGGACCAGGCAGAGATGGCGGCGCGTTCTGAAAGGGGGAAAGATTTTTTCTTCTGGCAATCGGATGCCCGAGGGCACAAGGCAGCGGTTTCCCGGCGGCCCGTCTACTATCCGGTCTGGTACGCCGAGCCCGTCCAATTCAACCGCAACTTCCCCGGATACGACCTGGGGGCCGACGCGGCCGTGCGCGGCATCCTGGAAGCATCGGCGTCCAGCGGGATGCCTGCGGCCATCGAGACCCCACCGGCGGGGGCGCAGAGCGGACAGGAACCCATTCTGATGGCGGCTCAAGCCGTTTTTGCCCGTCAGGGGGCCTCCCGGATCCTTGGCTTCGTGGTGGTACGGCTGCGGCTGGATGAATTCATGATCGCGGCCCACCGCTCCGGCGAACAGGGCGGATCGGTTTCCGTGGTCGGTCTGCAACGCATTGAAACTGGACAGAGACGCCGGTTTCTCGGCTCCTCTTCCGCCTCGCATAGCGCTTTGCATCGCGCCCGGCGACCGGAGGATCCCCCGATTCACCCGGAAACCGAGGCATTGGCCGCCGTTTTTCCCCTTTTTGTTTTCGATCATGCCTACGTGCTCACCGTTTACGCCCAGCCGTCTTTCATGGCCACCTATCCCATGCAGGCCGGCATCCTGACCGCGACGGGGGGAACGCTGTTTACGCTGCTGCTGACGGTTTTTACCGCTTTCATTCTTCGCGGGCGGGTGCATTTGGAAGCCGAGGTGCAGGCGCGTACCGCCGAACTGGAACTGAAGTCACTGGTCCTGGATCAGATCCAGGACCATGTCACGATTACCGATCTGGAGGGGACCATTACCTATGTCAACCAAGCCGAGATCAAGACCCTCAACCGATCCCGGTCGGCCCTCATCGGCCAATCGGTGACGATTTTGGGTGATGGTCCCGAGCATGGGGCCACCCAGCGGGAAATCCTGGAAACGACGCTACGACAAGGTGCCTGGCGCGGCGAGGTGGTCAACGTTACCGGTGATGGACGGAGGCGTTTTCTGGATTGCCGGACCCGGGTGATCCACGGCGCCGACGGTGTGCCCCTGGCCTTGTGCGGCATCTCCACCGACATCACCGAACGCCGGCAGGTGGACACGAACCTGAGAGAGTTGAAGGATCTCAACGAGAGTATCGTCCAGACCATGAATGAAGGGGTGGTGCTCACCGACATCGATGGCAATTTGACTTTCATCAATCCGGAGCTTGCCGCCCTGTTGGGCCAGACGCCGGAAGAACTGGTGGGGCGCTCCTGGATACAGTTTGTCTCGCCGGAGCACCGGGCCGCGGCACGAGCGGCCGACGCGCGACGCGCCGCCGGAGAAAAGGACCGTTACGAGATCGAATTGCAGCGACCGGACGGCACCCGGATCCCGGTCCTGGTGGGCGGGATCCCGCGGCTGGATCAGGCGACCGGTCGATTCGCCGGGTGCTTGGGCGTATTTACCGATCTCAGCGAGCAAAAACGTGCCGAGAAGGACCGCCAACAGTTGCAAGTTCAATTACACCAGGCCCAGAAAATGGAATCGGTGGGCCGCCTGGCCGGGGGCGTGGCCCATGATTACAACAACATGCTCAGTGTGATCATCGGCTATGCCGAAATGGCCATGGAGCAGATGAAGGCGACAGATCCCATCCGGTCCTATATGCTGGAAATTCTCCAGGCGGCCCGGCATTCCGTTGACATCACCCGGCAGTTGCTCGGGTTCGCCCGCAAGCAGCCCATCAATCCTCGGGTGTTGGATTTAAACAACACGGTGGATGGGATGCTCAAGATTCTGAGGCGGCTCATCGGAGAGGATATCGAACTGGTTTGGCAGCCTTCGGCGGGGCTATGGCCGGTAAAACTGGACCCCATCCAGATCGATCAGGTGTTGGCAAATCTGTGCGTCAACGCCCGGGATGCCATCAAAGGGGTGGGGAAAATCACCATCGGTACCGAAAATGTTCACCTGGATGCCATCCAGGGGCCCGATGCCGTGGCTTTCGAACCGGGAGATTTCGTCCTTTTGACCGTCGCTGACGACGGCAGCGGCATGGACGCGCAAACCCTGGATCGTCTCTTCGAACCCTTTTTCACCACCAAGCCCTTCGGACAGGGAACCGGCTTGGGGCTGGCGACGGTCTATGGCATCGTGCGTCAAAACAACGGGTATGTTCAGGTATCGAGTCATCCCGGGCAAGGCGCGACTTTTTTTCTCTACCTGCCGCGCCAGCGCCCGGAGGCCGACGGGGTAAAGGCGACGCCTGCCCCCCCGGTGGATTTGCCCAAGGGACAAGGGGAGACCCTCTTGATCGTCGAAGACGAAGTATCGATTCTTCACGTGGCCCAACAGATGCTTGAAAGGCTGGGCTATACGGTTTTGACCGCGGCCAGTCCCGGCGAGGCCCTGGCGCTGGCCAAAACCCATGAGAGGCGTATCGCGCTGGCGATGACCGACGTGGTGATGCCCGAGATGAACGGTCGTGAGCTGACGGACCAACTCAAAAAAATCATCCCGAACCTTAAGACGCTGTTCATGTCTGGCTACACGGCGGAAGTCATCGCCCAGCGGGGGGTGCTGGAAAGTGGCACCCTGTTCATCCAAAAGCCATTCACCCTGCATGAACTGGCGATGGGGGTGAAACGAGCCCTGGAGTTGCCATGAAGACAATGGCTACCCAACTGGCCATGCTGCTGCAGACCGGTCGGCAACGCACCAATGTGCGCCTGTTGATCAAATTCTGCCTGATCCTGCTGTTTTTTTTCGTTGTCTTCAGCGTCCTGTTTCACCTGCTGATGGTTTACGAGGGACGCCATTACTCCTGGATCACCGGGTTCTACTGGACCTTGACCACCATGAGCACCCTGGGCTTTGGGGATATTACTTTCGCCAGCGATCTGGGCAAGCTCTTTTCGGTGGTGGTGCTGCTCAGCGGCATCGTCTTTTTGCTGGTGATGCTGCCCTTTACCTTCATCCAGTTCTTTTACGCGCCTTGGCTGGAGGCCCAGAACCGGGCCAGGGCGCCGCGCGAGGTGGCCGAGGAGGTTTCCGGACACGTCATCTTCACCAACTTCGACGATGTGGCCGTCAACCTCATCGGAAAACTGGCCTATTAAGACATCGATTACGTCATCGTCACTGGAGATTTGCAGCATGCCCTGGATTTGCACTATCTCGGGTTCAACGTCATGGTGGGGGATCTGGATGATCCGCAGACTTATCGCCGCCTGCGTGTCGATGAGGCGGCGGCGGTGGTGGTGCTCAATGACGATATCGCCAGTACCAACATCATCTTCACCATCCGGGAGATCGATGGCCGAGTGACCACGGTGACCAACGCCGACATGGCCGACAGTCTCGATATCCTGCACCTGGCTGGCAGCAGTCACGTGTTCCAGTTCACCGATATGCTGGGCCAGGCCTTGGCGCGACGGGTGCTGGGGGTGAGCATGCGGGCCAACGTGGTGGGCCGATTCGACGGCCTGCTCATCGCCGAGGCCCCGGCCATGCGGACCTGGCTCCAGGGCAAGACTTTGGCCGAAAGCGGACTGCGGCAGGCTACTGGGGTTACCGTGGTGGGGATCTGGGAGCCGGGTGAGTTTCTGATGCCCACTCCCCAGACCCGCATCGGGGAATCCACCGTACTGGTCCTGGCCGGCACCGAAGAGCAGCTTGATCGCTTCGATCGCTCGGTGGGCTTCAGCGCCGACAAGGCCCCCAACCGCGCGCCGGTGGTGGTGTTGGGCGGCGGTCGCGTCGGCCAGTCCGTGGCCGAGGCCCTCAAGCGCCGCGGCCTCGACTACCGGGTGGTGGAAAAAAGACCTGGTATCGGTGCTCAGGATACCCATTTTATCCACGGCAGTGCCGGCGATCTGGAGATCCTGGTTAAGGCGGGGATCAACGAGACCCCGGCCATCATCATCACCACCCACGACGACAATCTGAACATCTACCTGACCATCTACTGTCGGAGATTGCGACCCGATGTACAGATCATCAGTCGGGCCACCCTGGACCGCAATCTCAATACCCTGCACCGAGCCGGCGCCAATCTGGTGATATCCTACAGTTCGCTGGCCACCACGACCATCATGAACCTGCTCGAACCCCAACGGATGGTGATGCTCTCCGAGGGACTGAATATTTTTCGCGTGGACATCAATCCGAAACTTGAAAACAGGGCCCTGGCCGATATTCGTATCCGGGAAGACACCGGTTGCAGCGTGGTGGCCGTCAAGAGGAAGGAAGAGTTGTTTGTCAACCCCGACCCGGCCATTGTCCTGGCGCCGGGAGACGAGCTGGTGATGATCGGGACGGTTCAAGCCGAAAAGAGATACAACGAAAAATTTCCAGCGCCGGTTTCTCAGTGATTTTCAAGTGCGCGGAAGATCGATATTCCCCTGGGGCCAGGAGATGACCCGAGTGGCTTGACTGCCGGAATTCGCCTTGACGCCCCGCTAGTTGGCAGTGGATACTGTAACGGAAACAATTCCGATGGTCTGGCCGAAGCGGATTTTTTTGAGCCTTGTGTCCACATCGACCATCACTGACGGATAGGTCGGGGGCAAGCCAATGAACATCCTCATCGTGGACGACAATGAAGCCAACCTCTATTTCCTGGAGGCGCTGCTCAAGGGAAACGGCCACGAGGTGCGGTCGGCGACAAACGGCACCGAGGCATTGGAGACGCTTCATCACCACGGAAGCGATTTGATCATCAGCGATATCCTCATGCCGGTCATGGACGGCTTCCAGTTTTGCCGGATTGTGAAGACGGACGCCGGCCTGCGCGATATCCCGTTCATCTTCTACACCGCCGAGTACACCAGTCCCGGGGATGCCGACCTTGCGATCAAGATCGGCGCGGCCCGGGTCATCACCAAACCGTGCGAGCCCGAAGCGTTCATGGCGGCCATCGAGGCGGTGATGGCCGCCAGCCACCGCGTTGATTCCGCTGTGAATAGAGAAGCGTTTCAGGAAGAGGATGTGCTCCGGACGCACAATGAGCGGTTGGTGAGCAAGCTTGAGCAGAAGGTGGTCCAACTGGAAAAAGAGATCCAGGTCCGCAAAGAGGCTGAAAGGAACCTGAGAAACGCCCTCGACACCATCAAACAGCTCAAGGCGCGGTTGGAGGCCGAGAACATCTATCTGCGCGACGAGATGAAGCTGAAGGATCATTGCGGGGGCATCATCGGCGACAGCGATCCCATCAAATACACCCTGCGCCGGATCCAGCAGGTGGCGCCCACCGATGTGACGGTGCTGTTGACCGGAGAGACGGGCACCGGCAAGGGGCTTTTTGCCCACTATCTGCACCAGAAAAGCCGTCGAAAAGACAGGGCCTTCATCAATGTCAACTGTGCCGGGCTGCCCGCCAACCTCATTGAAAGCGAGCTTTTCGGCAGGGAAAAAGGCGCCTTCACCGGCTCCGTGGCCAGGCAGATCGGCCGTTTTGAATTGGCCAACGGAGGCACCATTTTTCTCGATGAAATCGGCGAGCTGCCGGTGGAACTGCAGGCCAAGCTGCTCAAAGTGATCGAGGATGGCGAGTTCGAGCGTCTCGGCAGCCCGTACACGGTGAAAGTGGATGTCCGGGTCATCGCCTCCACTAATCGTAATCTCGAGAGAGAGATCAGCAATGGCAGGTTCCGGCAGGATCTTTTCTACCGGCTCAACGTTTTTCCCGTGACCATTTCGCCGCTCAGGGAAAGAAAAGAGGATATCCCCGCATTGGTGGGTTTTTACAAGGAACGGTTTGTGAAAAAGTTCGGCAAGCGCATCGACCGGATTTCACCGGAAACCATGCAGGCCTTTCAGAACTACAATTGGCCGGGCAACGTGCGCGAGCTGATCAATGTCCTCGAGAAAGCGATTCTGCTGAGCGAAGACCGCGAGCTTCGCCTGGTCGACAAGCTCGAACCGTTGCCCTTCGCCTTCAACCAGACGAAAGACGATTCGGAGATCTATGAAAGAAAAGAGCTCGTGGAAGTGGAGCGCGACCACATTTTAAAAACACTCCAGGAAAGGGGGTGGAGAATCGAAGGTCCCAAGGGGGCCGCCCGGATTCTGGGGATCAACCCCAACACCCTCAGGTCCCGCATGAACAAACTGGGCATCAAAAGACCGGATATGGTCTGATTTTTTCCCCGTAGCGCATCGTTTTATCAGTCCCTCCATTCACCGACACGTCAAGAAGGTAAAAACCACGAAATAACGCGATACCATCAAATATGGTGGTATTTCTTGTTTTATTGTTTTTCCTCATTTTGGTTGATTGTTTGGATAAGAATAAATAATTCAAATGATTAGCGATTTTTTTAGTTTTGATCGTGCTGGCATGAATACTGCTCTGTTATGTTTTCAAGATCATTTTTTCGACATCATCATCCAAAACAAAGGAAATGATTGAGATGAAAAAATACATAGCGGAATGCTTCGGCACATTCTGGCTGGTTCTTGGCGGGTGCGGCAGTGCGGTGCTGGCCGCTGCCTTTCCGGATGTCGGCATCGGATTGCATGG
>JAQVTF010000020.1 GCA_028700185.1 Desulfobacteraceae bacterium
GCCGTCGACAAGACGCGCTACATTCCGCTGGATTTCATCGCAGAGCCGGGCAAACCCCTCCGCATCGGTGGGCCTTCCGGATGCTTCCAGCAGCCACTGATCGGTCACGGCAGCGGTTTCCACCGGCACCGACCCGACCCTGATCACCCGTTCCATCGGCGCATCGGTGGGGTCCAGCGGCTGAATGCCGAAATATCCCGAATCGATGCCCCGAGCGGCCATGGCCCGCTCCACCATGGCCATGGTCTGGCCTGGGAGAGACGGGGCATCGATAAACACATCCCACCGGTCACCGGCCTGGTATCGCATCCAGGCCGCCGCCATGATACCGGCGCCGGTGTCCCCCGAGTCGATAAAGGCGATACGCCGTCGGGTGGCCAGGGGACCGCACACCTGCCGTGCCAAAACCGCCGCTTCTTCCCGCACCTGGGGGTGCCGGGCCATGTCGCCGGCATGTTCGATGCCCCGGTAGGTCAGGCTGCCGGCATTTCGGGCGGCGATGGCATCGAAAAAGTATTCCACGGTGAGGTGAAGACCGTCGAAGAGCTTGGTGCCGCGGGTGGCCCCCACCGCCAGCATCACCCCGCAACGGATCGCCGCGCCGGGATCGGCCAACCTGAGGCGGTACTTGCGTGACCAGAGGGTTTGACAGCGATCGATGAGGCCTTTGAGCTGGGCCGTGACGCCGTAGAAATAAACCGGTGAGGCCGCCACCACCACATCCGCCCGGCGCAGGAGGGGATAAATGGTTTTGGCCATCACGTCATCACTGACGCAAACGCCTTTCTTCTCACAAGCCCCGCATCCCTTGCAGGCGGTAATGGCCTCCCGGCAGGGAGAGACCACCTCGGTGCGAGCCCCGAGCGCCCTGGCTTCTTGGAGGAACAGGTCGAGTAAAAAGGCGGTATTGCCCTTGCGGCGCGGACTTCCCTGGAGACCCAAGACAAGCATGGCGATGGTTCCGATTCAGCGTTGATGGCATTGAGCGCAAGTCAGGGGGCCGGTGGCGACACCGGCGGTCTTCTTGGCCCGGTGACACTGGATGCACAGCTTGTTCATCACGTCGCTTCTGGCCTTGAGCGAGCCGTCGGCCTTGAGCCGCTGGATGCTGCCGGCCTCCCGGGGGAACACGGCATGGCAGAGGTTACAGTCACCCAGTGCCGTCTGGTGCCGGTGGTGACCGAAGGGCACCGGCCCCCGGCTGCCGCCATCGAGAACCATGGCATCCGCGCCGTTGCCGCCTTCGGCCGCCGACAACCCACCGGTAACGGCCATGGCCAGAATCAATCCCGCCGTCAACACGCGCCATCGTTTCATCAATCGCATCCCTCTATCGCCGCTGGACGTTCCGCCACCGAAACCCGCTGAACCAGGGCGTCCCGGCTTTCCGTTGGTTTCGTGAAGCGCCCGATTCCATCGATTCGAGCTCACGACGGTTTCTCAGGCCGCTCCGTCAATGGTGCACTGGGTAAAGTCGATGGGCTTGCCGCACCCTTTGCAAACATGTTCGCGGTCGAATTCGTCGGAGAAGATCTCCACCGTCTCGCCACAGTTGGGGCATTTGCAGATGAAAGACTTCAAGGATTTGTGTTGTTCGAAACCGGGGCAATGCTGCGGTGTCGTCATGGCATCCTCCTTGGGAGGGATTCCGGTGATCCAGCAACCCAGGCACCGTGATTCAAGGTTCAGCGATGCCGCCGCTGGATTCGCCGGATCACGCCTCCATTTTTTTGGCGATTTGGCGTCCGTAATCCTGGGCCATCTGCATTCCGCCGCCCAGCTTGCTCGATTTGAGGCGCAGCGGGGCGCCGACCATTTCCATCTGAAAAATGTGCTTCATGGTATCGTAGATGCGATCCGGCGCTTCTCCGCTCCAACCGAAAGCCCCGAAGGCCCCCCCCACCTTTCCGGCCAACGCCGCCTTCTCGGCCAGAAAGAGAAACGTCTTCATGCTTTGAATCATGTCCCCGTGGTAGGTGGGGGCGCCGAAGATAAGGGCGTCATAGCCGGCCAGCGCCGATTCGGATTTGATGTCGTTGACATTGACGACGTTGGCCTGGGCCCCACCGAAGCGTAGCCCCTCGGCGATCAGCTCGGCGATGCGCCCGGTCTCTCCCGTCCGCGTGGCATAAACGATCAACACGTTGCCCATGAGGCGGTCTCCTTGTGTTCCGGCCCGACGGGCGGTGGGGCCGGCCGTGAAAAGGCGAATGTCGAAGGCTGAACGAATCCTTGGGCCCGCATCGGGCACCGGATCCAATCAATGGAAAAAACGCTGGTCTTGCCTACTTGATCCGTTGATCCACACCTTGATACTGGCAGTCGGGCGTGTAGCAAGTGTTGTCCACGAATTCACAGCGCTGCTTGCACGACGGGCATTTCTCCGGCGGCGCGTCGGCCTCGAAGGTGTAACCGCAGTTCTGGCATTTCCAACTGGTCATGAGAGCCTCCTTGCCCGGCCCGCACCCCGGTTTGGCATCACGGTGCGGGCCGAATCCACCAAGGCGTTGGGATCAGGCCTTCCACAAGCCGTGGATATTGCAGTACTCGCGGGCCGTTACACTGGCCGCCTCGATCTTGAAAACGGCCTCCGGTACCTGACCGGGCGCCAGAAACTGCCGGTAGGCCTTGCCGTCGGCGATCAGTTCGATCCACTCGATGTAGTGTTTCTCCTCCATCGGATGGGCAACGCTGCCGACTTTGACCTTGTAGCCGCCATCGATCTTTTCGATCACCGGCACGTGCTTTTCCTTGGCCGCATCCACCGTGTTCTCGGTCATCAGCACCATGGGCTTGCCGCAGCAAACCAGTTCTCCGGCGCCGCCGTGAACGACCTCGACGATGTTCCCGCAGACTTCACACTTGTAGATCTCAAGCTTCTTGGCCATTTCATCCTCCTTTGGAAATTGGGAAAAGATAAACGACGCGTTTCGTCCAAGAACCCCGTCCCGATCTTACCAGTTTTCACCGAGCAGTTCGAAATGGGCCTGGGGATGGGCGCAGGCCGGACACATTTCCGGCGCAGTGGTGCCCTGGTGCAGGTAGCCGCAGTTGCGGCAGCGCCACACCGTGGCGGTATCGCGCTGGAACACACGGCCGGCGGCGATATTGGCCGCCAAATCGTTGTAACGTTTCTCATGCTGCCGCTCAGCCACGCAGATGGCATCGAAAACCATGGCGATGGCATCGAAGCCTTCCTCCCGGGCCACCTTGGCAAAGGCCGGGTACAGGTCGCTGTGTTCCTCGTGCTCGCCGGCAGCGGCCGCCTTCAGGTTCTCAAGCGTGGTACCGATGACACCGGCCGGGTAGGAGGCGGTAATTTCAACCATACCACCTTCCAGGAATTTGAAAAACCGTTTGGCGTGTTCCTTCTCCTGGTTGGCGGTTTCCTCGAAGATGTCAGCGATCTGAACGTAGCCTTCCTTGCGGGCAACACCGGCAAAGTAGGTGTAACGATTACGGGCCTGGGCTTCGCCGGCGAAAGCCGCCAGCAGGTTTTTCTCGGTGCGGGTTCCTTTAACGCTTGGCACGGATTCCTCCTTGATTCGGGTTTAAGGTTGATGACGCCCCATCGGGGCTGGATAATCCGCCCGGGCCGGTTTTGCGGCCCGATTTCAGGCGGTGGTTCTCGATTTCCCGGGTCACCAGTTGTTTCAGGCGGAAGCCGGCATCACGCATCACGCCGTAAATGATACCGCATCCGGTATCTTCCCGGTCCTGGTCCCCCTGAAAGGAGAGCGCAATCATGCGTTCGGCCAATTGAAGGCTCTCTTGCAAGTGAAGGTCGCACGGTTTCACCAAACTGTCCGCTCCCGGCCCCCCGGGGGCCCTCATCGTCGCATTCTGCCAAGAAGCGATTCGGCTTTCAGGGGAAATGATCTCGTAAAGACATCCGTACTGGAATTCAAGTAGCATGCCATAGAAACGATAATCATTTTGGTTTTTGGATAACTATCCGAAATCAGGAAAGACTGCCCGCCCACCGACCAACCGGCCGGCTACACAACCAAATCCCAAGGTGATCCGATCTCGAACAGGAGTGTCTCACGATACAGGTTCCATGGGGCGGTCACCAGCCCTTCGGTTTTTCGTATCCGACCGGGGACAAGAATTCTGCATGGGCACCTCGGGCAGGGGACAACCCGTCAAGACAACGTGATGGTCTGCCCGAATTCGGGGACCTCGGCGCGAAAGCCCATGCTTCGCAAATGACGGGCCAGGGCCAGGCTCTGGTCTTCCTCGCCATGGACCAGGGCAATACGCCGGATATCGAGGTTGGCGTCACGTAAAAACCGCACCAGCTCGTCGCGGTCGGCATGGGCACTGAATCCTCCGATCCGCACCACATGGGCCCGCAGCGGATAACTCTTGTTCAAGAACCGCATGACGGGGGCCGGCCCCTGCCGCCCGCCGGCCGCATACGCTTCACCTTCCTCGAGAAGCCGCCGCCCCAACGTGTTGCGGGCCATGAACCCAACGATGAGAATGGTGTTTCTGGCGTTGTGAATCTTGTGGCGCAGGTGGTGCAGAATGCGACCGGCCTCGCACATTCCCGAAGAGGCGATGACGATGTGCGGTTTTTCCTCGCGCATGAGGGCCATGGAGTCGGCGACCTCCGAAACGAAATGCACCTGCTTGAAATCGAAGGGATTTTTCCCGTGGCGCAGGAAAGTGCGGTGGGTATCGCGATCGTAGACTTCCGGGTGCTCGCCATAGACCTTGGTCATGCGGATGGCCAAGGGACTGTCGACATAAATCGGCAGTCGGGGAACCCTTTTCTGATCGTAGAGATCATGCAGGGCGTAGAGCAGTTCCTGGGCGCGGCCGAAGGCGAAACTGGGAATCAGGAGGGTGCCGCCCCGGGCATGGGTATCGTTGATCACCCCGGCCAGCCGGTCGGTCAGGCCCTCCACCGGTTCGTGTTGCCGGTCGCCGTAGGTGCTTTCCATCAGCAGCAGATCGATGCGCCGGTGGGCCGGGTCGAACTCCCGGGTCGGATCTTTGAGGATGCTGGTGTTGTAACGGCCGATGTCACCGGTGAAGCCCAGGGTGACGGCGCGTCCCTGGTGCCGGGCCTGGATGATGCTCACCGCCGATCCCAGGATGTGACCGGCATCATAGAAGGTGCAGGTCATGTCCCGACCGATGGTAATGGGCAGGCCGTAAGGGTAACCGTCAAACCACTCCAGGGAAGCCTCGGCCTCTTGCTGGGTGTACAGGGGCCGGATCGATTCCAGGTCGTAGTCGTCCATCATGGCCTTGATCCGTTCGCCGTCGAGGCGCTGGCCGGGTTTCTTGAGCATCCGATGGACCTGATCCCGCTCGTAGGGCCGATGCGACTTGCCGTTTCGGTTTTGATGCGGCCGGGTCAAGAATCCGCGCAAGGTCTTGTAGTTGAGATAATCGGCGTCCGATTCCTGAATATGCCCCGAATCGGGCAGCAGATAGGTGCAGGCGTCCAGGGTCGGCCGGGTACAGATCACGCGGCCACCGAACCCCTTGCGGGTCAGCAGGGGAATCCGGCCCGAATGGTCGATGTGGGCGTGGGAGAGAACCACGTTGGTGATCTTTTCGGCCGGCAGCGGCAGTTGGCGGTTCTTGGCGTTGGTCTCCTGGCGCCGCCCCTGAAACAGACCGCAGTCGAGCAGGATGCGATCTTGGCCGTGGGCGACGAGGTGCAGTGAGCCGGTGACTTCCCTGACCGCCCCGTGAAATGTGACTTCCATGCAGTCTCCTCTTCCGGTTGCAGGTTGAAGGTTGAAGGTGACAGACGCCCCCTCATCGGAAAGCGACAAAGTCTAAAAAGGATTTGCAACGGCCCTCCGGGCCCGTGCCGGTTTGTTTGGAATTGGAACACGGTGAAGGATGCAGATGAAATCGGCCGGATCGAGGATGTCGTCCAGGGCCGGGTGAAGCCAGCACGCCCCCGTCGCACCCGGCATTTTTCCCCGGGAGCGGCGCTGTTTCCTCGTATCGCGCCCTCAGGCGTTGCCCGCCGTGGTCGAGAGCAGGGCCGGGTCGATGCCCAGGCCCTTGACGGCCCGCTCCCAGCGATGGGAAACCGGCACTTGGAAAAGGATGTCCTCCGAAACCGGACTGGTGAGCCAGGCGTTTTGACGAATCTCGGCCTCCAGTTGCCCGGGGCCCCAACCGGCGCATCCAAGGGTGACGATGAAGTTTTTTGGTCCGTTGCCCTCGCCGATGGCGGCCAGCAGATCGATGCTGTTGCTCAAGGCCAGTTGCGGATTGATGTTAAAGCTCCCCTGCCATTTCAGGGGAGGACCGTGAAGAATGAAAATCTCGTTGGTATGCACCGGGCCGCCGATGTACAGCGGCACATCGGCGATCTCGTCCTGACAACCGAGCTTCAGCTCGGCAAACACGTCCCGCAAACGGATGTCGGCGTGGAGGCGGTTGATGACCACCCCCATGGCGCCCTGGTCGTTGTGGACGCCCAGGCAGATGACGGTGTGGGAAAAATTGGGATCCAGCAGGCTGGGCATGGCGATGAGAAACTGTCCTTTGAACGTCTCAGACAGTGAATGTGCCATCTTCCCTCCATGCAACGAGATTCACTTAAGGCCGGTGTCGGTCAATTGCCTGGGGCACCATAGCCCTGGAGCCGAATCGGTGTCAAGCGCCGGCCTGCGGTTGACAAGCATTTGCAAGGCAGACTAAACAGTTGAGGAATTTGAAAGGCGCGCCGCCGAGCGCCGCGGCACCAAACCGCCAGCCTCTTTTCCAGGAGCCGTTCATGCCCCTCACCTTCGAGCCGCTTTCTCTCGCGCGCCGGGACGCCTACCAGCAACACCTGGCCGCCTGTCGCCAGATCGCTTCGGACTACAGTTTCATCAACTTGTGGGGATGGGCCGATGCCTATGGGCTCCAGTGGGCCTGGGACCACGGCCTGGTCTGGATTCGCCAGAATGATCCGCGGCCGGCGCTCTGGGCCCCGGTAGGACCTTGGCAAACGGTGGATTGGCGCCATATTTGGTCGTTGGTGCAGCCCCCCGGTGGCCGCCTGATCCGGGTGCCCGAAGCCTTGGTGCAAATCTGGAAGACGGTGGCCGGCGACCGGATCGAAGCCCTGGAAGCGCGGGGGCAGTGGGATTATCTCTACAACATTGAAGAGATGATCGCCCTCGCCGGCAACCGTTACCACAAGAAAAAAAATCTCGTGCGCCAGTTCCAGCGCCGCTACGATGCCGTTTACCAGGCCCTGGGGCCGGACAGCGTGGCCGAAGCCCTGGCCCTGCAAAACGACTGGTGCACCTGGCGTGACTGCGAGTCCACCGAGAGCCTCACGGCGGAAAACCAGGCCATCGCCCGGATACTTGCCGACTGGAACAGCCTGGACGGCATCCGCGGCGGGCTCCTGCGCGTCGAGGGGCGCCTGGTCGCCTACACGGTGGCCGAGCGGCTGTCGCCCGACACCCTGCTGATCCATTTCGAAAAGGGGAACCCCGATTTCAAAGGCGTCTACCAGGCCATCAACCAGGCGTTTTTGGCCCATAACGCCCACGAGACCATCCGCTGGGTCAACCGGGAACAGGACCTCGACGACGAGGGCCTGCGCCGGGCCAAACTTTCCTATCATCCGGAAACGTTCATCAAAAAATTCGACGTCCGGCTGAACGGACCGGAAACCGCCTGAACCGCCTTTTCCGTTGGTGAAGCCGCCCGGCTCCCTCAGGCATCGAAAAAGGCCCGGATCCGATCCACCACGTACTGTTGCTGATCGTCCCTCAACTCCGGGAAAATAGGCAGGGCCAGGGTCTCGGTGGCGGCACGCTCGCTTTCGGGAAAATCGCCCTGTTCGTAACCGAGATCGGCAAAACACGGTTGCAGGTGAAGGGGAATGGGATAGTAGATCTCGCAGCCGACCCCGCAACGGACGAGGTGGTCGCGCAGGGCATCCCGGCGGCCAGGCACCCGGATGACGAACTGGTTGTAGATATGACGCCCCGTCCCCTCGGCGGGCAGACCGATCCGTTCCGCCAGCCCCGCCTCGGTGAAGAGCCGCCGATAGGTGGCGGCGTTGTCCTGACGGCCGGCGGTCCATTGATCCAGGTAGCGCAGCTTGACGCTGACGATGGCCGCCTGCAAGGCGTCGAGGCGGAAATTGCCCCCCACCAGGGCGTGGTGGTACTTGGGATGACTGCCGTGCATGCGCAGGATCCGCATCTTTTCGGCCAGTTCGGCATCGTTGCAGGTCACCATTCCGCCGTCGCCGAAGCCGCCCAGGTTCTTTGAAGGAAAGAAGGAAAAACAACCCGCCGTGCCGATGCTCCCCGCCCGCCGTCCCCGGGGGTCCTCGGCGCCGATGGCCTGGGCCGCGTCTTCCACCACGGCCAATCGCCAGTCCGCGGCCAGGGCTTCGAGGGCCTCCATCGGCGCCACCTGCCCGTAAAGATGCACCGGAACCATCGCCTTGACACGACGCCGGGAGGCGGATCCCAGGGCCTCCAGGGCGGCGGCGGCCGCTCCGGGGTCCAGGTTGTAGGTGAGGGGGTCGATGTCGGCGAACACCGGCTGGGCGCCGAGACGCACGATGGTGCCGGCGGTGGCGAAGAAGCTGTAGGGCGTGGTCAACACGAGGTCGCCGGGGCCGACATCCAGCGCCATCAGGGCCAACAGGAGGGCATCGGTGCCCGAGGAAACCCCCACCGCCTGGCCGGCCTGGCAATAAGCGGCGATTTCGGCTTCCAGCGCGCCGACCCGGGGGCCGAGAATAAACTGCTGGCTTTCGTAGACTTCTTCGGTGACGCGCCGGATCTCTTCCCGGATCTGGCGGTACTGCGGCTTGAGGTCCAACAGGGGAACAGTCATCTGGGTCATCTTGTCGCCTTTCTGCGATTACATTCGACGGCCATTGCCCCGGCCGTAGGATCCGTTGGCCGAATGGCGCACCCGCACCGCGGTCATCGGGCCGCACACCGTCTCGAACGCCGGATAGCCCAACAGGCCATTGACCGCCCGGGCCAGGCGCCGGCCGGGGCGCACCCGCACCGACTCGGGCAGGGCCAGGACCGTTTCGGCCTTTCCGGGTTGGCGCAACACGAGATACACCGGACAGTCACCCGGATGGCCGTTGAAAATCCGGGACAGCTCGTTGAGTTCTTCCCGGCCGCTGCGGTCCAGATCGAGGTTCACCTGGACCCGGGCGGTCCAGGTGGTTTCCGCCTGATCCATCTGAATGAGGGTATCCACGAGAATCTTGGCGGCCTTTTCTTCCTTTTGCACCTCTCCTTGCACCAACACCGGCAGGTCCGCCGCCAACCAATCCCCCACTCCGGCAAAAACGCCGGGAAAGAGCACGGCCTCCACGGTACCGCACTGATCCTCCAGGGTGATGAACCCCATGGGCTCGTTTTTGCGCGTGCGGATGGTCTTGATGGTCTTGATCAGGGCGCCGACGCGCACCGTGGCGCCATCGGCGGTTTCCTTGAGACCGTCGGTATCGCAGGTGGCGTACTTCTCGATGATCCCATCGTAGCGTCCCAGGGGGTGGCCGCTGATGTAGAAACCGAGGGATTCCTTCTCCATGACCAACAGCTCATGGGCATCCACCGCCGTCCCGGTGGGCATGGACGGACGGTTCACCGGGGCCGTATCGGTCAGGCAGGCATCGAAGAGCCCCATCTGGGGATCGCAACGCTTCTTCTGGGCCCGCTGACCGTGTTCCAGCGCCTCTTCCAGCACCGCCAGCATCGCTGTGCGGCTGTCGCCGGTGCTGTCGAAGGCCCCGCACTTGATCAGACTCTCGATCACCCGCTTGTTGACCTTGCGCAAATCCACCCGTTCGCAGAAATCAAACAGCGAATCGAAGGGGCCATCGGCGCGGCGCGTCTCCAGGATGGTCTCGATGGCCCCCTCCCCCACGTTCTTGACCGCCACCAGGCCGAAGCGGATTCTGCCGTCGTCGACGGTGAAAGATATCTCGCTGAAGTTGATATCCGGCGGCAGCACCTCGATCTGGTGGCTGCGGCATTCACCGATGAACTTGACCACCCCGTCGATGGAATGCATCTCGCTGGTGAGCAGCGAGGCCATGAACGCCACGGGGAAATGGGCCTTGAGGTAGGCGGTGTGGTAGGTGACCAGCGCATAGGCGGCGCTGTGGGCCTTGTTGAACCCGTAGCGGCCGAATTTTTCCATCAAGTCGAAAATCTGGTTGGCCGTGCTCCGGTCGTGGCCGTTGGCCACCGCCCCGGCGAGGAACTTGTCGCGGTGGCGGGCCATCTTTTCGGCGATCTTCTTGCCCATGGCCTTGCGCAGGTCATCGGCGTCGGCCATGGTGTAGTCGGCCAGCACGGCGGCGATACGCATCACCTGTTCCTGATACACGATGACCCCGTAGGTCTCCTCCAGGATCGGTTCCAGCTCCGACAACAGGTACGTCACCGGCTTGCGCCCATGGCGCCGCTCCACGAATTCCTCCACCATCCCGCTGTCCAGGGGCCCGGGCCGGTAGAGGGCCACTAGGGCGGTGATGTCGGCGAAGGTCTCGGGCTTCATGCGCACCAGCAGGTCCTTCATGCCGCTGCTTTCCAGCTGGAAGACCCCGGTGGTGTCCCCTTCGCCCAGCAGGGCGTAGGTGGCCGGATCGTCCAGCGGCAGATCCGACAGGTCCGGTGGCCTCTGACCGCCCTCGGCGATCAGGCGCAGGGCCTCGGCAATGACGGTGAGGTTGCGCAGGCCGAGAAAGTCGAATTTCACCAGCCCGATCTGCTCCACGCAGCGCATGTCGAACTGGGTCATCACCTCGCCTTTTTTGCCACGGCATAGCGGCAGATGCTCCACCAGGGGCCGATCCCCGATCACCACGCCCGCGGCATGGGTGGAGGCGTGCCGCGGCAGCCCCTCCAACACCCGACTGATGCGGATCAAATCGGCGATCTGGGGATTCTCCTCGGCCAGTTGGGTGATCCGTGGCGTCTGGGCCAGGGCTTCATCGAGGGTGATGTTGAGTACGTCGGGAACCATCTTGGCCAGGGCGTCCACCTCGGGCAGGGGGATGTCCAGGGCCCTGCCCACGTCGCGAATCACCGCTCGGGTCTTGAGCTTGCCGAAGGTGATGATCTGGGCCACCCGGTCGCCGCCGCCGTAGCGCTCCACCACGTAGCGAAACACGCGCTCGCGCCCAAGGATGCAAAAATCCACGTCGATGTCCGGCATCGACTTGCGCGCCGGGTTGAGAAAGCGCTCGAAGATCAGCCCGTGGGCGATGGGGTCCAGTTCGGTGATCCCCAGGCTGTAGGCCACAATGCTGCCGGCGGCCGAACCCCGCCCCGGGCCCACCGGAACCCCGTTCCGCCGGCTGTAGGCGATGAAATCGGCCACGATGAGAAAGTAGCCGGGGAACCCCATTTCGATGATGGTGCGGATCTCGTAGTCGAGGCGCCGGGCGTAGAGGGCCTCGTCCACTCCGGGGTTCTTGGCACGGATCCGGACCATGCGCTGCTGGAACCCTTCCCGGGCGTGGCTTTCAAACAACGCCACCACATCTTGTTCCGGATCGTTGGAAAAACAGGGAAAATGATGGGTATTGAAGTCGAAGGTGACGTTGCAACGGTCCGCGATGGCCGCCGTATTGGCGATGGCCCCGGGATAGTCGGCGAAATAGGTTGCCATCTCCCGGGGAGACTTGAAGTAGAGCTGGTCGGTGTCGAAGCGGAATCGTGCCGGATCGCGCACCGTCTTGCCGGTCTGGATGCACAGCAGCACTTCGTGGGCCCGCACGTCGGCCGGATCGAGGTAGTGACAGTCGTTGGTGGCCACCAGTCCGATGGACAGCCGCTGGCTCATCTCCTTGAGCACGGTGTTGACCCGCGCCTGATCGGGGATGCCGTTGTGCTGGACTTCCAGAAAGAAGTTGTCCTCGCCGAAGAGGCCGCGGTAGTAACGGGCCGCTTCCTCGGCCAAATCGATGCGTCCGTCGAGGATGTGACGCGGGATCTCGCCATGCAGGCAGGCCGACAGGCAGATCAGCCCCTGGCAATGTTCTTCCAGCAGGGCCTTGTCGATGCGCGGCTTGTAGTAGAAACCTTCCAACTGGGCCACCGTGGCCAGCTTGCACAGGTTGCGATACCCCTGGTTGTCCCGGGCCAGCAGCACCAGATGCCTCACCCCCTTGGCATCCAGCGGCGTCTTGTCCGTCAGACGCCGGGGCGCCACGTAACATTCGCATCCGATGATCGGTTTGAGGCCCGCGTCAAGCGCCTTCTGGTAGAACTCCACCGTCCCGAACATCGTGCCGTGATCGGTGATGGCCACCGACGACATCTCGAACTGGCGCGCACGGTCCATGAGCGCATCAAGCCGGATGGCGCCGTCCAGCAGGCTGTACTGCGTGTGCAGATGGAGGTGAACAAAATGGGATGGATTGACGGTCATGGCATTCATTTCACATCGGCATTAACGGGAAAGAAGCTACCGCCACTTATTCGATCCGGTAGTTGGGGGCCTCCTTGGTGATGATGACATCGTGGACGTGGCTTTCGCGCATCCCGGCGGCCGAGATCTTGCGGAATCGCGCCTTTTCGCGCAGCTCTTCGATGGTTCGGCATCCCACGTATCCCATGCCGGCCTTCAGGCCCCCCACAAGCTGGAGAACCGTATCGGACACCGGCCCCCGGTAAGGCACCCGCCCCACGATCCCTTCGGGCACGAGCTTGTCCGGGGCTTCATTCTCTCCCTGGTAATATCGGTCCTTGCTCCCTTGGCGCATCGCTTCCAGGGAACCCATTCCCCGGTAGACCTTGTAGGTGCGGCCCTGGAAAAGAATCAATTCACCGGGGCTTTCCTCGGTGCCGGCGAGCAGGCCGCCGACCATCACCACATGGGCGCCGGCGCCAATGGCTTTGGTCAAATCGCCCGAATACTTAATCCCCCCGTCGGCGATGATGGGCACGCCGGTCTTGGCCGATACCGACCGGCAGTTCATGATGGCGGTAACCTGGGGGATCCCCACCCCGGCCACGATGCGGGTGGTGCAGATGGAGCCGGGACCGATACCGATCTTCACCCCGTCGACACCGGCGGCGACCAGGTCCTCGGCGCCCTTGGCGGTGGCCACGTTGCCGGCGATCAGCTCGATGTCGGAAAAGGTCGCCTTGAGGGTTTTTACGGCCTGGATCACGTTGAGGGTATGGCCGTGGGAGGTGTCGATGCAGATCACATCGGCGCCGGCGGTGATCAGGGCCTCGGCACGTTCCAGCATGTCCGGCCCGACGCCCACGGCGGCGCCCACCCGCAGGCGGCCGAGACGGTCCTTGCACGCGTTGGGGTATTTCTTGATCTTTTCAATGTCCTTGATGGTGATCATACCGGTGAGCCGCCCGTCCTTGTCCACCACCAGCAGCTTCTCGATGCGGTGCTTGTGCAAAAGCCGTTTGGACTCCTCCAGGTCGATCCCCTCGGAGACCGTGACGAGATGATCCTTGGTCATCACCTCGGCCACCGGTTTGTCCAGGGCCGACTCGAAGCGCAGGTCCCGGTTGGTGACAATCCCCACGAGCTGTTCGCCCTGGATCACCGGCACCCCGCTGATGCGGTACTCTTCCATCAGCTTGAGCACCTCGTGGATGGGCTGGTCCGGATGAATGGTCACCGGGTCGATGATCATCCCGCTTTCACTCTTTTTCACCTTGCTGACTTCGAGGACCTGGCTGGGGATGTCCATGTTGCGATGGATGAATCCCAGACCGCCTTCGCGCGCCATGCTGATGGCGGTGCGCGCTTCGGTGACGGTATCCATGGCGGCGCTGACAATGGGAATATTGAGGCTGATCCGACGGGTCAGCCGGGTACGGGTGTCCACGTCCTTGGGCAAGACATCCGAATAACAAGGCACCAGCAACACATCGTCAAAAGCGTAAGCTTCCTCGGGGGGAAGGGTCACCATGAGCAATTTCCTCCAAAATTCAATAATATTGATATCTTATCAGGGCAGTACCGAGAGCCGCCAACCGAACCGACGGTTGCCTTCGCATACCAGATGGCCGGTTCAATGGCAATGCGGAAGACGCGCCGCCGGGCCGTCCTTGCCTCCCGCTGTCAAATGGGCTATAAAACACCACGTTTTGCCGCCGTTGGACGGTGGCGGCGAGGGGAACCCCAGATGTTGATCGAGATGAACGCTCAAAATCCGCCCCAACGGCTCGTCGGCATGGCCGTGGAAGTGCTCCAGCGAGGCGGCGTCATCGCCTACCCCACCGACACCTACTACGGCATCGGGTGCGACATCTTCAACAAGCGGGCCATTGAAAAGATCTACCAGCTCCGCCAACGCGACAAGAAGAAACCCTTCAGTTTCATCTGCAGCGACCTGAAGCACATCAGCGACTACGCCAAGGTGTCCAACTACGCCTACAAGACGATGCGGCGGTTGCTGCCCGGTGCCTACACCTTCATTCTGGAAGGCTCCAAGCTGGTCCCCCGAATCATGCTCACCAAGCGCCGTACCGCCGGCATCCGCATGCCGGACCATGCCATCTGCATCGCTCTGGTCGAGGCTTTGGGCAACCCCATCATCTCCTCCAGCGCCAAGGCCCCGGACGGTGACATTTTCGATGACCCTTCCCTGCTGCACGATTACTTCGGCAACCGCATCGATCTGGTGATCGATGGCGGGCCCGTGCCCGGACGCCCCTCCAGCGTCATCTCCCTCATCGACGACGAACCGGAAATTCTGCGCGAGGGGCTCGGCGACATCAGCAGCCTCTAACCCGGCGCTTCCGATGCCCCCCGCCAATGACCAGTGACTAATACACCCCCTCCATCAGGGCCGCCGGCCGACCGTTGAAAAAAATCTCGAAAACCTCGCCCCACCGGCTCTCCAGCACCGCCTCGATCATCGAGAAACGTTTTTCCCGGGCGTAGACCATCTGCACCGGGCCCTGGATGCCGGCCAGCTCTCCGGCCCAGGCCACCGCGTCCTCCAGATTGCCCAGGCGGTCCACCAGCCCCAGGGCTTGGGCCTCCTCCCCGGTGTAGATGCGGCCGTCGGCCAGGGATTCCACCCGGGGCAGATCCATGGCGCGCCCCTGGGCCACATCCCGGATGAACTGCTGGTGGATCTGGTCGCTGAGCGCCTGGAGCACCTGACGTTCCCCCGGTTGCATCTCGCGCACCGGAGAGCCGAGATCCTTGAATTCCCCGCTCTTGATCACCACCGGTGTCAACCCGATCTTGTCCAGCAACTCGCGAAAATTGGTAAACCCCATGATCACCCCGATGCTGCCGGTGAGGGTGCCGGGACTGGCGATGATGCCACTGCTGGCCGCGGCGGCGTAGTAACCGCCGGAGGCGGCCACGGCACCGAAGGAGGCGACGATCTTCTTGCTTTCGGCGGTTTGTCCCACCGCCCGGAAGACCTCCTGAGACGGTGCCACCGCCCCTCCCGGCGAATCGACGCGCAGCACGATGGCCTCGATGGTCTCGTCCTCACGCATCTTTTTCAGATCTTCCAGAATCCCCTTGGCATCGGCCAACACCCCGGACACTTCGACGATTCCCACCCGGGGCAAATCGCTGTCCGCCTCTCGCGTGCCGCTGCGATGGACCGTGAAGGCCACCATCGCGCTGAGGCAGAAGGTGGCGGCGGTGCCGAGAGCGGCCAGCACCAGAATGAAAAACAAGAAGGGATGGCGACGGGAAAACATCATTGGCTCCAGAAGCCGGCCGATCCGGCAATGTGCCGCAATCGATACGAAAAAGCGTGCGGGTTGGTTTCAGGCGAAAACAGGACGACCGGCACCGGGCTCCGAGAACCCGATGCCGGCCGTCAAAACACGACACAGGAAAAATATCCCGGGATCGACCCCGGAGGAATCAGGCCTCCTCGTCTTCTCCATGCGCTTGGCTGTTGAGCTTCTCCTGGAGATTTTCCCGCAGGATCTCCCCGAAGGCGGAGGTGGGCGCCCGCATGCTGCTGACGTACTCGCTGAGCAGGGCCTGGTCATCCGGCATGTCCAGCCGCTTGATGGACAGACCGATGCGCCGCTCGTCGCTGTTGATGTTCATCACCCGGGCGGTGATCAGGTCGCCCACGTTGAACATCCCCACGGGGGTCTTGATCTTCTCCTTGCTGATCTCCGAGACGTGAACCAGCCCTTCGATGCCCTCCTCCAGCTCCACGAAAACGCCGAAGTCGGTGAGGTTGGTGACGGTACCGGTGATCTCCTTGCCCACTTCATAACGCTCGTTGACCGTCTCCCACGGATCGGATTGAAGCTGCTTGATGCCCAGGGAGAAACGCTCGGACTTCTTGTCGATGTCCAGGACCACCGCCTGCACCAGGTCGCCTTTCTTGTAAAGGTCGCCCGGGTGCTTGATCCGCTTGGTCCACGACAGATCGCTGATGTGTACCAGGCCGTCGATGCCCTCGTCGATCCCGATGAACAAGCCGAAATCGGTGATGTTCTTGATGCGCCCCTCGATGGTGGTGCCCACGGGGTATTTCTCGCTGATGACATCCCAGGGATTCGGTTTGGCCTGTTTCATCCCCAGGGAAATGCGGCGGGCGTCCGGCTTGATGTCCAGGACCACCGCCTCCACCTCGTCGCCCACGGCCACCACCTTGGAGGGATGCCGGATCTTGCGCGTCCAGCTCATCTCCGACACGTGGATCAGCCCCTCGATGCCTTCCTCCAGCTCCACGAAGGCGCCGTAGTCCGTCAGGCTGACCACCCGTCCGGTAACCCGCGCGCTTACGGGATATTTTTCCGCCGCCGTGGTCCACGGATCCGGCGTGAGCTGCTTCATGCCCAGGGAGACGCGCTCCTTCTCCAGGTCGAGGTTGAGGATCTTCACCTGGATCTCGTCGCCGATGGCGAACAGGTCCGACGGGTGTTTGACCCGGCCCCAGGAAATGTCGGTGATGTGCAGCAGCCCGTCCACACCGCCGAGATCGACGAAGACGCCGTACTCGGTGATATTCTTGACCACGCCGTCCACCACCTTGCCCTCGTGGATCGAAGCGAGGGTGGCGCTGCGCTTGGCTTCTCGCTCGGCTTCGAGAATCACCCGACGCGAGAGCACGATGTTGCTGCGCTTGCGGTTGTACTTGAGGACCTTGAAATCGAAGGTCTGGCCGACCATTTCATCCAGATTGCGGATCGGCCGCAGGTCCGCCTGGCTGCCGGGCAGGAAGGCCTGGACACCGATATCCACCGAAAATCCGCCCTTGACCCGGGACGTGATGGTGCCGCTGATGGTGCCGTCGTTGTCGTAGGTTTCCTTGATCTCTTCCCAGACCTTGACCTTTTCGGCCTTTTCCTTGGAAAGGACCACCACCTCGTTCTCGTCGTCCCACCATTCGACCATTACTTCAACGGTGTCACCGACTTCAGCCCGGATTTCGCCGCTTTCATCCCTGAACTCGTGAATCCGGATCTGTCCTTCGCTCTTGTAGCCGATGTCCACCAGGACATGGTCTTTGTCCACCGAGATGATGCGTCCGTTGACCACCTCGCCCTCGGCGAAACGCTTGAAGCTCTCCTCGTACATCTCCATGAGGTTCTCCATCGTTTCAGCTTCGGCCGACGGTTGTTCGCCGGGCATCAACTCGTCACCGATGTTCATATTTTCGGTGTTTTCGGAATCATCGGTGTTTTCGGTGTGTTCGGAATCAAATGATTGAGTGTTTTCCATTAAGAGAAGCTCCCCCTGCGCCGAATTTTCGCGGGTGCCGACGTACGTCACCCTCTGATACAACAGCGTGCCATACCAAAGCCAAGGTTAAAAAACAATGATAAAATTTTCCGCGCCGGGGACATCGTTCAGGGAATCAGGGCAAGCGATCGATGTGCGCCAGCATCCGCGCCACCACCTCCCGGGGCGTCAGATCGGTGGCATCGATACGCATGGCATCCGGGGCCGGCTTCAGCGGCGCCAACTGCCGGGAGCTGTCGTTGCGGTCCCGGCGCTGAATTTCCGCCACCACCGTGGCCAGCGGCGGACGGTCGGATTCGGCCAGTTCGGCATGCCGGCGCCGGGCCCGTTCTTCCACGGCGGCATCGAGAAAAAACTTCACTTCCGCATCGGGAAAAACCACCGTTCCCATGTCGCGCCCCTCGAAGACCGCGCCTCGATTCTTGCCCAAAGCGCGTTGAAGGTTCAGCAGGAAACGGCGCACCGGCTGGCGGGCCGAGACGGCCGAGGCCATGCGGGTGACTTCCCGGCCGCGCAGTTCATCGGTGACATCCACCCCGTCGAGCATCAATCGCAGGCCCCGCTCGGTGGGGGTCAATTCCAGCCGAATCCGCTGGCACAACCGATCCAGCCCCGCGTCGTCATCGGGGGCGATCCCCTCTGCCATGGCGGCCAGGGCCACGCCCCGGTACAGAGCGCCGGTGTCCACGTAACGGTAGCCGAGATGTTGGGCCAGCAGCCGACTGACGGTGGTCTTGCCGGCCCCGGCCGGACCGTCGATGGTCACCAACCTAAGCGGCGGCATCGGTGAAGTCATGGCGGGTCCTTCAGATCACCCGGCCGCCGCCTGGCGCCCCTTTTCCAGGGCGGCCATGTTGACGGGCAGGGTCCGTGGCTTGGCGGCGAACTCCTCCTCCACGCAACGACGCAAGATATCGAAGCCGACGATGCCGCTGCGGGCAACGAAGGCCGCCAGGGCCACGAGGTTGGCCGCCCGCAAGTTGCCGGCTTCCGCGGCCAGGTCATTCACCGGCACCACGAGATCCGTCACGTCGTCCCGGCCCGAGCCGATGGGAATGAGGTTGGCGTTGATGAGAATGATCCCCCCCGGCTTGACCGTGGCGGCGAACTTTTCCAACGACGGCCGATTCATGGCAATCAGATGCCGGGGGTTCTTGATGATGGGCGAACCGATGGGGCGATCGCCGATGACCACGGTGCAATAAGCCGTTCCGCCGCGCATCTCCGGACCGTAGGAAGGAATCCAGACCACCTCGTGGCCTTCCTCCAGGGCCGCATGGGCCAGGATCTTGGCACTGAGCAGGATTCCCTGGCCGCCGAAGCCGGCGAACTTCACTTCACTTTGCATGGATACTTCCTTTGCCGCGGGCCGCCGGCCCGTCATTCCGGAACCTTGAAATCTCCGATTTGATAGTAGGGCAGCAGGGTGTCGCGTGCCCAGGCCAGGGCCTCCACCGGCGTCATGCCCCAGTTGGTGGGACAGGTGCTCACCAGCTCCACCAGGGAAAAACAGCGGCCGGCGAGCTGGTATTCGAAGGCCCGGCGGATCGCCTGCTTGGCACGGCGGATGCTCTTGGGGTCGATCACGGTCTGACGCGTGATGTAGGCCGGGGTCTGCAGAGCGGCCAACAGTTCGGCCATCTTGATGGGCATCCCCACCTCCTCCACGTTACGCCCCAAGGGAGAAGTGGTGGTGCGTTGCCCCGGCATGGTGGTGGGGGCCATCTGGCCGCCGGTCATCCCGTAGACGGCATTGTTGACGAAGATCACGGTGAACTTCTCCCCGCGGTTGGCCGCGTGGACGATCTCCCCCATGCCGATACTGGCCAGGTCACCGTCGCCCTGGTAGGTAAACACCACCAGGTCCGGCCGCACCCGCTTGATCCCGGTGGCCATGGCCGGCGCCCGCCCGTGGGCCGCCTCCTGAAAATCGCAGGTGAAGTAGTTGTAAGCAAGCACGGCGCATCCCACCGGCGCGATGCCGACGGTGCGCTCCTCGATGCCCAGTTCGTCGATGGTCTCCGCCACCAGCCGATGGATGATCCCGTGGGTACATCCCGGGCAGTAGTGGGTGGGCTGATCGGTCAGAGACCGGGGTTTGGTGAATATCTTGCCCATAAGCTGTCAACTCCTTACCGGACGCGCCTTGCGCCCGTTCAGCGGTCGCCGTCCAGCAGACCGCGGACCACGTCCATCACCTCTTCGGGGGTGGGCACATCGCCGCCACACTTGCCGTACCAGTGAACCGGCCGAATCCCGCAAACAGCCCGCTCCACGTCTTCGACCATCTGCCCCATGCTCATCTCGATGCTGATCACCGCCTGGCAGGCGGGGCCGCCGGCCGCCGCCCGTATCGCTTCCAGCGGGAAGGGAAAGAGGGTCTGGGGCCGCAACAACCCCACCTCCAGCCCCTCGGCCTTGAGGTTGTCCACCGCCGTGCGGCACACCCGGCTCATCGTCCCGTAACTGACGATGAGCACCCGGTAGTCGCCGTCGAGGTTGTAGGCCTCGTAGCGGACCTCCTCACGGCGCATCTGATCGTACTTGCTCTTGAGCAGCAGGTTCTGGTTGTTGAGGGCCTCCGGGTCGAGAAACAGCGATTTGACCAGGTTGCGCTGACGACTGCCCCGGGTGGCCATGCCGCTGGTGGCCCAGCCGCTCTTGTCGCTGGGGGCGGTGCGCAACTGTTCCGGAAACTCCACCGGCTCCATCATCTGGCCGATGAGCCCGTCGCCGAGAATCATCACCGGGTTGCGGTACTTTTCCGCCAGGGGGAAGGCCATCATCACCATCTCGGCGGTTTCCTGGACGCTGGCCGGCGCCAGCACCAACAGGTGATAATCGCCGTGGCCGCCACCCTTGGTGGCCTGGAAGTAGTCGCCCTGGCTGGGCAGAATCCCCCCGAGCCCCGGGCCGCCGCGGATGATATTGACAAACACCACCGGCAACTGGGCCGCGGCGATGTAACTGATGGCCTCGCTCATCAGGCTGATGCCCGGGCTGGAGGAGGTGGTGAAAACGCGCTCCCCGGCCCCGGCGGCTCCGAAGAGCATGTAGCCGACGGCCACTTCACTCTCCCCCTGCAAGAATACGCCGCCCACCTCCGGCATGCGCTTGGCCAGGTACTCGGCCACCTCGCTCTGGGGGGTGATGGGATAGGCGAAATAGTTGAGACAACCGGCGCGGATCGCCGCCTCGCCAATGGCCTCGTTGCCTTTCATCAGGATCTTGCCCATGCTTCCTCCGCTTCAGCCCGCCGCCGAGGTCTCTTCCACCTCGGTGATGGTAATGGCCACATCCGGACACATGGTGGCGCAAATCGCGCAAAACACGCAGTCTTCGGGACGGGCCTGGTACGCCGGGAAATAGCCCCGGGTGTTGACGGTGGTGGATATCTCCAGCACTTTTTTGGGACAGGCGGCCACGCAGAGGCCACAGCCCTTGCAACGCTCCACATCGATTCGGTGTTGATAGACCATCGGGGTTCACTCCTTGGATGTATTCAAACCGCTTCAGTCCGCCGCCTCCAGATCGGCGGCACGGAGCCAAGGCGGTACCAACTGCCGTCGGATCGGCAGCACCGGACAGACCCAATCCTCGGTGGCGCAGCGGGCCGCCAGGGGTTCCGGAACGGTGACAAAAACCAGCGGCAGGCCGCTTTCCTCGGATAGGGCCCGCACGAATTGATACCCTTCGATGACGTGGGCCGGTTCGGTGTCGCCGATGAGGTTGGCGTTGCCCACCAGTCCCGTGACCTTCAGCCGGCTCGCCGCCTCGATCTCGCGGCGGATCCGCTGGCATCCGGCAGGGGTGTCGGTAAAAGGGCGAAGGGGATTGACCACTTGCAACACCTGGGCCTCGGCTTCCGCCAGGACGTGGTGCAGAGAGGAGAGCACCGTGGCCCCCACATCGTCTCCGCCGGCATCCAGGATCGTGAGCTCGCTGGGCTGGCGGATCAAGCCGGCCACCGCCGGATCGAGGATCGGCAGGTCGGCGTTGAGATAGCGCGCCGGCGGCAGGACCACTTCAACCCCGAGCCGGGCCAGGGAATCCCGGGCCTCACGGGTTCGAAAATACGGATTGACCAGGTCCAGATCGGCCACCCGCACCGATACGCCGGCCCGGCGGCGATGGGCCGCCAGATTGATGGCGACCTCCGTCTTGCCGCTGCCGTAATTGCCGACGATAATGACGATCCCCTTGAGCGTGATCTGCAAAGTTTGACGCCTCCCACCGCATGCCGCAACGCGTAATATATCGCATAAACCTACTTTTTTATTGTCGTGCCTGATCCTTGTCAAGGCATTATTCCCTCGTTGCTGCACTTTTCCCCCGTGAGAAGGAATTTTGGTTCTTATTGGTCACGGGTGAAAAATATGCTAAAGCGCCAGTGCGGATATCCACCTCACTGCCACTGGAGACACCCCATGTCCCGCGTTTTCACCGGCCTGGAAAATTTTCTGGCATCCCCGCTCCGGGATTTGCGCCATCGCCGCTTCGGCCTGTTGTGTAACCCCGCCTCGGTGGACCCCCGCTTGCAGCATGCCGCCACGCGCATCGCCGCCCGCTGGCCGGGCCGTCTCACCGCCCTCTACAGCCCCCAGCACGGTTTTTTCGCTGAAAAGCAGGACAACATGGTGGAATCGGCCGACTGCCGGGATCCGTTGTCGGCGCTGCCCGTCTTCAGCCTCTACGGTCGCACCCGGATTCCCGATGCCGCCATGCTCGCCCCCATCGACGTGCTGCTGGTGGATCTGCAGGACGTCGGCTGTCGGGTCTACACCTTCATTTGGACCTTGAGCCACTGCCTGGAGGCCGCCGCGCTTCATGACAAGACGGTGGTGGTCCTCGACCGGCCCAACCCCATCGGCGGCACCCGGGTGGAAGGCAACCTCCTCGATCCGGATTGGGCCTCTTTCGTGGGCCGTCATCCTTTGCCCATGCGCCATGGGCTCACCGTCGGCGAGCTCGCCCGTCTGCTCAAGGCGGAAAGAAAGATCGACTGCGATCTGAGGGTGGTGCCCATGCGGGGCTGGCGGCGGTCCATGGCCTTCGGTGACACCGGTCTGCCCTGGGTGGCGCCATCACCCAACATGCCGACGCCGGCCACCGCCCTCGTCTATCCGGGCCAGGTCATCTGGGAGGGCACCAACGTTTCCGAGGGCCGTGGCACCACCCAGCCCTTCGAGCTGTTCGGGGCCCCGTTCATCGATCCCGCGGCCGTGCTGAACGCACTGGGCGGTTCGCCGCCGGGGGTCGTGCTCCGGCCGTGCGCCTTCGAGCCCACCGCCCAAAAATGGCAGGGTCATCTGTGCCGGGGGTTTCAGCTCCACGTGGTCCGGCCCCACCGTTTTCGCCCGTACGAGACGAGCCTGAGACTGCTGCAAGCCGTCATCCGCACCGCCGGCGATGCCTTTGCATGGAAGGCGCCCCCCTACGAGTACGCGTA
This sequence comes from Desulfobacteraceae bacterium, assembly GCA_028700185.1. Classification (GTDB taxonomy): domain Bacteria; phylum Desulfobacterota; class Desulfobacteria; order Desulfobacterales; family UBA2174; genus UBA2174. The sequence continues at coordinate 23,126 of JAQVTF010000020.1, forward strand.
CCACCGGCGTCCCATCGACCTGATTCTCGGCGACGGCCGGCTGACCCAGCACCTGACGACCATGGCGGACATCGGCGCCCTGGCGGCTTCCTGGGAAACCGACTGCCGACGCTTCAGGCGCCGGAGCCGACGCTGGCTACTCTACGATTGAGAAAAAAACGGCCGCGGGAAAGGACTGGAAAAGACAAGAGCCCGGTACCGAAACGGTACGGGGCTCTTCATCGGGACGGTCAGACCGGTGGGGGGGGGGATCAGGCTTTCTCGCCCTTGAGCGCCTCGATCTCCTTTTTCAGGTCATCGATTTCCTTCTTGTACTTTTCAACGTCGTCACCTGCTTCCGCAGCCGCCGGCTCCACCGGTTCTTCCTTCTTCCAGGTGTCCTTGAGTTCGTCGAACCCGAGGTACAACGCCAACCCGCCGCCGAGCAGCAGCATGATGGGAAGTGCGCCGGCCAGGATCTGCAAAAATTCTCCGAACCAAACGGAAAGGCCGATGAGGCCCAGAACCGCTGCAACCGCGCCACCGATTAACGTTTTCATAAACCCTACCCCTCCTTATGGTTTGAAATGAAAATGCCGACTGATGTCCAAGGCGTGCCGGCGCCGACGTCGTCGGCCGCTTTTTTCAAAAATATCAATAGGATCAAAATAATTCTGGCCACGCCAAACTAGAATCGACCTACCATAACCCCGCCGGGAACACAAGCCCATTTTTCTTCCCGCCCCCGACGCGGGCCACCAGTTGCGGCCCGGCAACAAAAAATTGCCTTGAGCGGGCGGATCTGTTATTTTTTAAAACTTTCCAACTTGTTTCTTCCGGTATCGGGACTCTTTGCCGCGGTCCCTGGCCGGTCGTTTTGCCAGGCGCCATCGCGCCCTTTGACAGGAAACGCCCATGTCCCCAAAACCAATGAAAACCTTGGCCCGCTGGCGCCAGCGGCTGCTCAAGGGCACATCCGACCATTACGACAGCTTTTTTCCCCGACACCCCGGGGCGTTGATGTCCTGGCTGCTCGGCCTGTTCTACTCGGGGATCACCTTCCAGCCGGCCGAAAGCGAAAAGATTCGCGGCCTGCCACCGGAAAGCGTCATCGTCTATGTGTCCAAGTACAAGAGCCGCTTTGAACATTTCTTCTATCACACCCGCTACGATCAGCTCAAGCTTCCGGTGCCGGAGTTCAGCTTCGACCACCACATCCTGCTGCTCCAGCCGATTTCGCGCCTGATCCGTATCCTCGCGGCCGGATGCGAGCACCTGCTGCGTCACCTGTCGTTGCGCGACCCGTTTGAAAACGGCTACGCGGCCCGTTGCCTGGCATCCGGCACCGCCAGCCACCTGTCCCTGGTGCGGCGCAGGGGCTTTTACAAACGCTTCGTCAAGGCCCACCTCGATCCCCTGTTTTTTCTGGTCGAGCTTCAACAGCGCATCGACCGCCCCGTGTTCATCGTCCCCCAGTTGATGTTCTTCGGCCGCAACCCGGTTTCCACCGAGCCCAAGCTCATGGACATGCTCTTTGGCAGCGAGCTGCGCCCCGGTCGCCTGCGCCGCCTGGTCACAATGTTCAAGCATCCCGGCCGCATTTTCGTGGAAATCTCCGAGCCGCTGGACCTGCGCGCTTTTCTCGACCGGCCGGACCTGCGCTCCCGCGACGCCGCCTATCAGGCCCTGGTGCTGCGGCGCGAACTGCTCCGCCAAATCAACCGCCACCGGCAGACCATCACCGGTCCGGCCCTCAAGAGCCGCCAGGAGCTCAAGGAAGGCATTCTCACCGGCGACCGCATGACCGCCTTTCTCAACACCTACGCGGCCAAGGAAAACATTCCCCTGGCCCAGGCGCGACGCCAGGCCGCCGGCTACCTGGATGAAATCGCCGCCGGCTACAGCATCACCTTGCTCAACATCCTCTCGGTGGTGGTGCGGTTTCTGATGAACACCATGTTCGACGGCATCAGCGTCAACGCCGCCGAGCTGCGCCGCATCAAGGAGGCGGCCCGGCGGGGGCCGCTCGTCCTGATCCCCTGCCACAAAAGTCACATCGACTACCTGCTGCTGAGCTATCTGCTCTTCAACAACAACATGCCCTGCCCCTTGGTGGCCGCCGGCAAGAACCTTTCCTTCTTTCCCCTGGGGCCGCTGTTCCGAAACGCCGGCGCCTTCTTCATCCGCCGCACCTTCAAGGGCAAACCGCTCTACGCCAAGGTGTTCTCGGAGTACGTGTACAAAATTCTCCAGGAAGGGTTCAACATCGAATTTTTCATCGAAGGCGGCCGCAGTCGTACCGGCAAGATGATTCTGCCCAAGATGGGACTGCTGTCCACCCTGATCCGCAGCTATCAGGAAAACGCTTGCGAAGACCTGATTTTCACCCCCATCTTCATCGGCTACGATCGGGTCCTGGAAGAGAGCGCCTACCTGAAGGAAATGGAAGGCGGCGCCAAGGAGCCGGAAAATCTCAGTCAGGTGATCCGGGCCCGGCGTTTTCTGAAGAAACGCTACGGCCGGGTCTATGTGCGATTTCAGGCGCCGTTTTCCTTCAAAGAGCTCATGGACCGCAACGCCATCGACTACGACGCCTTGAGTCCGGCCGAGCAGGCCGCCCTGAGCCGTAACGTGGCCTTTCGCGTCATCAACGCCATCAACGCCGTAACCATCGTCACCCCCCATGCCCTGGTGGCCGCCACCCTCCTCAATCTTTTCCAGCGGCGCTTTACCCGCGAAGATCTGATGGACACCACCCAGGGATACCTCGCCTACCTCGAGGCCCTGCGGGCCCCCCTGGCCGACACCCTTGTGGTGGAACCGATTCGGGCCATCGAGCAGGCCTTCGAGGCCTACCAACAGCGGCGTTTCATCGAATCCATCGACCTGGGCAAGCAGGCCGGCCACCGCGAGGTCGTCTACACCGTCAACGAAAACAAGCGCCCCAATCTGGAATACTACAAGAACAACACCATCCACTTCTTCGTGCCGGCGGCCGCCACGGCCCTGAGCATCCTGGACCGCAACGCCTTCCAGTTCGCCTCGGCCGATCTCCACGGCACCTATCGCGAGCTCCAGCAACTGTTCAAGAACGAGTTCGCCTACGACATCGAGCGCCAGCCGGAGTACTACGTCCGCAAGACCCTCAAGACCTTCATCGACGACGCCATCCTCATGCCCCATCCCACCCTGCCCGACACGTACAACCTCACCGCCGCCGGTTATAAGAAGCTCAAACTTTTCGGGACCTTCCTCCAAACCTACCTCGAATCCTACTGGATCGTGGTGAACCATTTTAGGGGTAGCGCCGGTCAACCGATGGAGGTCAAGGACCGGCTCAAGAAAATCGAGGCCCTGGGGGCCCGCATGTTCAAGACCGAGGAAATTCAGCGCAAGGAAGCCTTGTCGCGGATCAACTACAAGAACGCGGTGGATTTCTTCCTGAGCCGCGGCATCGGTCAGAGCGCCGACGGTCCCATCGTCGATGCCTATGCCGACAAGATCCGCCGCTATCTGAACGCGCTGGCCACCTGATGAAGGCCCTGGTGCTGGCCGCCGGTCTGGGGACCCGGCTGCGCCCCTGGACCGAGAAAATCCCCAAGCCGCTGTTTCCCGTGGGCGGCATCTCGATGCTCCATCGCCTCATCGACCAATTGGCCGCCGCCGGCTGTGAAGCGGTGGCGGTGAACACCCATCACCTGGCCCCGGCGCTCACCGCGGCCCTGGCCGCCCGCAAGTGGGACATTCCGGTGACGGTGCGCCACGAACCCCGGATTCTCGGCACCGGCGGCGCCATCGCCAACCTGAGGGATTTCTGGGACCGGCGCCCCTTCTTCGTGGTCAACGGCGACATCGTCACGGCGGTGGATCTGGCCGCCGTCTACCGCTTCCACGCCGGCCACCACGATCCGGCCACCCTGGTGATGACGCGCCATCCGTCCCTCGACTCGGTGGTGCTGACCCCGGACGACTGCATCGGCCGGCTGCGCCCGTCCCCTGCCGAGGCCGATGCGGCCCGGGCCGCCGGGCGACTGGCGACCTTCACCGGCATCCAGGTCCTCGACCCGTTGGTGCTTGATTTTCTGCCCCGATCCGGATTCGCCGACAGCATCGGTGCCTACGAAGCGCTCCAGGCCTCTGGTCATCGGCTGCGGTCCTTTCCGACCACCGCCGCCTGGACCGACGCCGGCACCCCGGACCGCTACCGGCGCGCCGCGGCCGACGCCCTGATTCCCCGGGCCTTCCAGCGCCAGATCGACCCGGCCACGGTGACCTGGGAACCTTTGGCCGGCGACGGTTCGGACCGACGCTGGTATCGCCTGCGGGCCGAAAACGCCACCGTGGTGCTGGCCGATCACGGGATCTCGGCCGGTCATCGGCCCAGTGAAGTGGACGCCGTCATCGCCATCGGCCGCCACCTGCACCAGCGAAACGTCCCGGTTCCGGCCATCCGGGCGGCGGAACCCTTCGCCGGGCTGGTGATGATGGAGGACTTGGGCGACGCCGACCTCCAATCCGTCGCACGCCGGTGCGCGCCCCGGGCCCGCCGGGAGCTGTACCGCCGCGTCATCGCGGCACTGATTCACATGTCCGAGGCCGGAATCCGGGGCTTCGCGCCATCCTGGTGTCACCAGGGGGCCCGCTACGACCGGCAAACCATCGTTGACCGCGAGGGCCGCTACTTCCTCGATGCCTTTGTCCGGGCCGTGGCCGGTGTCACCGTCAGCGAGGAGCGCCTGCTGCCGTCCTTCGAGCACCTGGCCCAGCGCATCGAGCGCATCCACCCCGTGGGCTTCATGCACCGGGATTTCCAGTCCCGCAACATCATGGTCCATGAGGGTCGCATCGGCATCATCGACTACCAGGGCGGCCGCATCGGTCCCCTGGCCTACGATCTGGCCAGTTTGCTCATCGATCCCTACGTGGATCTGCCCCCGGACCTCCAGGCCGCCCTGCTCGCCGATGCCGTGGCCGGCCTCGGTCTTTCCGGCCCGGGGGCCCAGGACTTCATCACCGGCTACCGCTACTGCGCCCTGGCCCGCAATCTGCAGATCCTGGGCGCTTTCGGCTTCTTGTGGCGCGTCAAGGGCAAAGCCGGATTCGCCGACTCCATCCCGGCGGCCCTTGCCGGCCTCAAGCGCCGGTTGGCCGAGGTGACCGATCCGCCGCTGGCCCCCTTGCAAGCGCTGGTGCGGCGGCTGTAGATGGTTGAAAGCGCGGCCTTGGCAATTTCCGGGTTGCCGCCCGCCGTCTCGTTTCCATGCATATGGATTCCACGGATCGGGCCAGGCGCTGTCGGGTGTTCTTCAGCAGCTCGTCCCCCGGGGCTTTAGCCCCGGCGTCCAGGTCGGAGAACTGAAAATTCCCGGCCACTTTTCAGTTGATTACGCCTCGTCACAGACGAGTTCGTCCAAAAATGCGAAAGGAGACCCCCATGGCACCGATTCCCATCATGATCAACGGTCTGCCCGGCAACGTGGCCCGGGTGTTGGCCACCCACGCCCTGGCCGATGACCGCTTTACCATCGTTCCCTTTTCCCTCACCGGTCCCGACATCCGGGACCGGCAGGTGGACATCGACGGCTTCACCGTCCTTCTGGTACGTCCCGAGGACCGCGCGGCACAGATGCCCGCGCTCATCGAGCGCCACGGCCGGCCCATTGTCGTCGACTTCACCCACCCGTCGGCGGTCAACGCCAACGCCGAGTTCTACTGCCGCCACGGGTTGCCGTTCGTCATGGGCACCACCGGCGGCGACCGGGCCGCCCTCCAGGCCGCGGTGGAAGCATCGTCCATCGCGGCGGTGATCGCCCCCAACATGGCCAAGCAGATCGTGGGCTTCCAGGCCATGCTCGAATTTGCCGCCGACACCTTCCCCGGCCTGTTCGCCGGCTACCGCCTGCGCGTGCGCGAAAGCCACCAGCAGGGCAAGGCGGACACCAGCGGCACGGCCAAGGCCGTGGTCCAGGCGTTTCAACGTTTAGGGGTGGATTTTCAAATCGACCAGATCGAAATGGAGCGGGATCCCGCCGTTCAAAGGAAGGTCTGGGGCGTTCCGGAAGCGTATCTCGGCGGCCACGGGTGGCATACCTACACCCTGGATTCGGCCGACGGGACGGTGCGCTTCGAATTCACCCACAACGTCAATGGCCGGGATGTGTACGCCCACGGGACCTTGGACGCCGTGACCTACCTGGCGCGGAAAGTCGCCGGGGGCGCCGGGGGCCGGGTGTTTACGATGATCGACGTGCTCAGGGGCGTTTGAGCGCCGCCACGGTCTCCTGCAAGCGCAGGCGCCATGTTTCGATGAGGCCATCGGTCTGATCCCCCGGCGCGACCACCGGCAGGCGCAGCGGGGCGCCGAAACGGATCGCCACCGGCACCCGCCGGATGCGCGTGCTCCAGCGGGGCATCAGCCCGTAAGCCCCGCTGATCCCCACCGGCACCACGGGAGCCCCCGCCGCCAGCATCAGCCTCACCGTGGTGCGCTTGAACGGTTGCATCCGCTCGTCCCAGCAGCGCTCTCCCTCGGGAAACAGCCCCAGCACCCGCCCACGGCCAAGGATTCGCAGGGCGTTGCGCACCGCCGTCGCATCGGTGGTGTAGCGGCGCACCGGAAAGGCCCCGGCCCAGCGCAGGATACGGAAAAGCGCCGGGTGGGCGAACTGGGAGTTTTTGGTCATGAAGGCCACGGGCCGTGGGGTTAGGGCCGCCAGGAGAATCGCGTCGAGAAAGGAGCTGTGGTTGGCCGCCAGAATCACCGGCCCCGACGGCGGCAGATGGGATCGCCCCTCGATGCCAAGGGGCAGCACGGCTTGCAGGAAGAAACCCACCAGTGCGCGCACCGTTTCCAAGCCGAACCCGGAGGACGGCCACCGGCAGGACGGGACGCTCAGGGGCCGCCGGCCGGTGCCGGCGGATCCCGGCACAACCGGCGACCGGTCTTGAACAAAACGCAGGCGGGGACAAAACTCCTCGATGTCCCGGGGCCGGTAAAACCGCCTCAGGGCCCGGTCCAGGGCATCCTCCCAGCGCTTGCCCGTCCCCCGGGGAAAATCGAAAAAAAGCACCCCGTGGGACCGGCTGTCCACAATCACGGTGTGGGATTCGATGGTCACGGCCCGGATCCTGTCCAGGCCGATGGTGGCCGGCTCCCCTCCCGGCCCCTCGATTTCGAGCCGGTCCGCCAAGAGCTTCAGCCTGGTCCCGCCCAGGGGCCGGCGACCGTAAAACACCGCCTTGAGCCCAGCTCCCAGGGACCTCACCCCCTCCCGGCGTTCGCCGGATACCTGGACCCGGGCGCTGGTCAATCCCTCCTCCGGGAGGCGATCCTGACGCCGCACCGCCGCATACCAGCCGGCCACCGTGTCGGTTTCACCGGCGATGGTCACGGTGGACCGATTTCGGCCCACCGTCACGGAAGCACCGCAGACCCGGCAGCGCCCCCCTTCCAGCCACGGCTCGGCCCCGCAAAGCGGGCAGCGATAGAGAAGGCGTTGGATCATGGGGGCTTTCCAGTTGTCGAACCGGTCAGATCAGTCCGACCGGGCCGACGTTCAGTCTCTCCGCGGCAAATTTTCCATCTCCGATTTCACCCCGCCATCCGGCGAATCGTCTCCAGGGCGGCCTTCAGGGCCGCTTCAAGATGCTCCGGCCGGCTCCCCCCGGCCTGGGCCAGGTCGGGGCGCCCGCCACCGCCGCCGCCCACCTCTGCCGCGGCGGCCTTGACGATGTTGCCGGCGTGAAAGCGACCGGTGAGGTCCTTGGTCACCGCCGCCACCAGCAGGGCCTTGCCGCCGCCGGCGCCGGCCAGCACCACCACGCCGGAACCGAGTTTGTCCCGAAGGCGGTCGGCCAGATCACGCAGGGCGGCGGGGTTGTCCACCGGCACTTGGCGGGCGATCACCGCCGCTCCGCCGATCTGCTCCACCGCCTCCGACCCCCCCGCCTCCGCCGCGGCCGCCGCCTGATCGGCCTTGAGCCGTTCCAACTGTTTTTCCAACTGCCGATGGTCGGCCAGAATCCGTTCCAGGCGATCGATGACCGCTTCCGGGGCCACCTTGAGCCGACGGCTCACCTCGGCCACCTGGCCCACCGCGTTCTGGAAATGGGC
>JAQVTF010000132.1 GCA_028700185.1 Desulfobacteraceae bacterium
CAAAATCCGAAAGACATTCTTGAGGTCGGTTTCATAAAAATCCAGAGAAATCATTTCTCCTGAATATTTTCTTTTGAAAAAGAAACTCCTCGTATCATGTATTTCTTGCCGTGGCGTTTCCAAATCGACCCGTTGGCCTTGGTGAACCGATCCCCGGGGATTGCCATCGACCGGCGCCCTTTCCTGCCGCTTGGAGACCGGCCGGGTCATTCCCCCCGTCACCACAGATTTGCCAGTGGGATCAGCGGGAAAATCGCCCCCATCGATCTGGGATAGGGGCCGGCTTGCCGTCATTGTCGCTTGGCCGCCGGTATTTTCGCGGGTCTCTTCACCCACTTGAACCAAAAGCCCTTCTTCGATCGGCCTGGCCGCGGTGGCTTGAAACTGCCCCGCAGCGGTGTCCAGCACCACCCTCAATTTTTCCGGGTCGCCGTAGTGTCGCACCCGGCTCACCCACGGGGTCCCCACCTCGATGACCTGCTCCCGAAGAAAAGGGCTGGTCACCCCGTAGATGTCGTAAACGATCCGATCCGGATCGTTGAGGGTGAACACGCTGTAATCCTTGATGGGCCCGTCGGCGCGGACCCGGATCTCGACCCCGTTTTCCAGCCGCTGCACCGTGACCGCCTCGAGACGCGTGGCCACCGGGCCCATCACATCGTCGGCCACCCTGGACGCGGGCGTCTCTCGGGCGGCGGTCAGGTCAACCGGAGCCGCTTCGGTTTCCGGGGTGTAAAGGGGTCTGACGAAAGTCACCACCACCTCGTTCCCTTGGCTCACCGCGTCGTAAGGGGCATCGACCTTCAGGTCGATTTCGATCAGCGCCGTCGCCCCGTCGGCGGAAGGCACGCTGGACCTCACATCGGCAACCACACCGGCCGTTTCCAGCGCCGTCAAATCCACACGGGCGGCTTCCAGGGCCAGTTGCGTGCCGGGAAGATGGAGCGTCACCCCTGACGGCGACGAACTGCTCACGGCGGTGAAGGTCAGCGGCCGATTGCCAAGGATGCGAACCCGGTCCGTGACGGCATCCGACTCGAGAACGATCCCCACGATTTTCCCGGGATCGGGGTCCGGCGCTGTTGACGCTGCCTTTTTCTGAGCGGCGCAACCGATGACAACCGTCGCCAGCCAGATAAGGGCAACGGTCGCCGCAGCCCTGCCCGTGAAGTGTTTCGCGGTGGTGGTCATATCATATCTCTCCAGGCGGTTTGGGAAGTTGGATCTCGCGAACCTCGCTCATCGGCTTCCCCAAGTCATCGATGCCCTGCTCGGTGATGATCAACCGATCGGGAAGAATTTTCGTCACCCGTCCCTCGCGATTGCCGATGTAGGTGTCCTTCTTCACAATGTATCCCTTGCCCGTGGCATCTTCGACCATCGCCAGATTGCCGCTGGGCGCCAGGACCACCGCGGTGAGTTTTAACTGACTCAGGTCCACCATCTCGATGGGCGAAGCAGGAATGCGCTTTTTGCGCTCCGCCGTCTCTTGTCCGCGCCTGTCCGAGGGCGACTCCGGGGTGTCGCTGCCGAAAACAGGCTTGAATGGATCGATCTTGTCCTTGGCGTCATAGGAAAAAGCGGTGTCCAGGCGCAACAGCCGCTTGAGTTTCGCCGCGGCCAGCAAGCCATCTTCCATTGGGACCGTCTCGCCATCGTCTCTTGTCCCGGGCGATTCTGGTTCAGCCGATCCGGAAGATTCGTCCTGCCGAGACGCGGAAACCGTTTCCTGGGGTTCGTCCGGCTTTTCGGTCTCACTTTTGGGCGCTGGCGTTGCAGAAACGGGATCCGGCGTGTCTTTGGCCGACTCAACCCCTAGGGCGGGCACAGGCGATTTGGTCGTCTCGGTGCCGGCAGCTAACTGCACGGTGGGAACCTTTCCCTTGACAACCTTTTGGGACGCCGGGGGCGTCTCATCCGAGTCGCCGCAGCCGAACAATCCACTGCCAACCCAGAAGCAACACAAAACGACCAGACACCATGGGCGCAATCGAACCATTGAGCACTATTTCCTTTTTCGGGATGCGGACTTTTCCTTGGACGGAATCGACGAGCTGTCGATGAATTTGTAGGTCGTCGCCGTACAAGAGGTGATCAACGCGCTGCCCGGATGCTTGGAATGGCCTCCCGGGGCCAGGTGGAGATCCAACACGTTCACGATCCGGGGCAGCTTGGCGACCCGGTCCAGAAACAGCCCCAGGCTGTGATAGCTGCCCTGCACCCGGATGGAAACCGGGATTTCCGCGTAGAATTCCCGGTTGACTTCCGGCTTGGGTTCGAAGAGCAAAAAATCAAGGCCAAGGTCTCGGCCACACTGGGAAACGTTTGCCAGCAGAGAGGGAATTTCCTCCGTTTCCGGCAGGGCCCGCTGCACCGTCTTGAAAGAAATCGTCACGTTGTCGAGCTGTTGGCGCAATTTCGGAAGCTGCGCCGCCGTCCGGCGGGAGATGGCCAGCCGCGTTTCCAGATCCTGGCGTTCGGCTTCCAACTCTGCCAAACGTTGACTCTTGGGCCAGTAGGACAAAAAACCGAAAAGGGCGATCACCAGTAAAAATGTGCCCGTGCAGATCAGGATACGCTGGACGGTGGACAGCTTGCCGATACGGCCGAAGACCGGTGCCAGCCTGTCGCCAAGACTGGTCTGCATCATCATTTCCCCGCCTTGTCTGTCGCCGCCTCCGGCTTGGCGGCGCGTTCAATCGGTTTGCGGTCGGTGCGAATGCTGAATTTTTGAAACACCCGCCCGTCTTTCAAGGGATTGGCCGAGGTGGATTTCAGCACCACCTTTTTGAACAGCTCCGAGTGCTCCAGCCGTGTCATGAAATCGGCAATGGTCTGATTGTCAGCGGCGATCCCGGCGACTTCAACCCCCTTTTCACCAATTTTCAGATCGGTGAGATACATCTGGTCGGCAATCACCAGTTGCGCCATCACATCGAGCATCCGCACCGATGACTGCCGCGATAACTCGAGGTTTTCAATCACGGCCGTCTTGCGCTGGATCGTCTCCAGCATAGTTTTAATTTCCTTGATTTCCTTGAGTTTCTCGTCGAGCCGCGCCAGTTCTGCCTTGGCCTCGGCCACCGCCAACGCCTTGGCGGCCACCCGGTTTTTCAGCAGGAGATGATACCCGAACAAACTGACGGCCAGCAGCACGACACTCAACACAAAGATCGAGATCTGCCGTCGGATGTTTTCTTTTTTACGGGCACTGCGAAAGGGAAGGAGATTGATCCGTATCATTTGTCATCGACCTTCCGGCTAGCCAGTCCCATGCAAATCGCCGCCTGGGGAGCGACCTGCTCCAGAAACCCCTCGTCGAATGCGCCCTTGTCGATCTCCAGGGCCCTGAACGGATCGATGGTTTCCACCGTGGCACCGGTTTCGCCTGACAGCAGTTGCCGAAATTCGCCGATGCGTGCTCCTCCACCGCTGAGCAGGATGCGCTTGATCTGATCGTCCGGATAGGTGGAATGGAAAAAATCAAGGGCACGGCGAATCTCTGTGCACCAGTCGCTCACCACGCCGGCAATGATTTCGGTGCGATCCGAAACGGAAATGGCGACGGTCTCTTGACTCCGCTTGATCCGTTCAGCCTCTTGGGCGGTACAACCGGTAACCGAAACGATGCGCTGATCGATCTGACTGCATCCCAGGGACACGTCGCGCATGAACACCGAGCTGCCTTCCTTGAGAATGTTGAGGCTCGTCTTGCCGGCGCCGATATCGATGAGGGCAACGCTTTCTTTCTCATCTGGATAGTTGATTTCAAAAACGTTCTGCAATGCAAAGGCATCCACATCGATGATACAGGGATTCAGCCCGGCCAGTTGCACCAGATGGACATAATCGCTGATCATTTCCTTCTTGGCGGCCACCAGCAGCACATCCATCTGGCCGGAGTCGGCTTCCTTTTCACCAAGAATCTGAAAATCCAGGTTGACGTCGCTGATGTCAAAGGGAATGTACTGTTCGGCTTCAAACTGGATCGTCTCATGCAACTGATCTTCACTCATGGTCTGGACGGATATTTTCTTGACGATCACCGAATAGCCACCCACTGAAATGGCGACATTCTGCTCCTTGAGACCGTTGGCCCGAAACAGCTCCTGAATCACCCGAGCGGCCGCCGATGGGTCTCTGATGGCACCGCCCTCTATCACTCCAGGAGGCATTTCGGCCATGGCGAATCGACGCAGAACGTTGCCTTTCCGGGTCTCAACGATCTCACCCGCCTTGACGGCGCGAGAACCGATATCCAGCCCGATCAACTGGTCTTTTTTGGACTTCCACCCCATGGCATCTCTACTCCCCATCGCCGAACAGCTTGTCCCGCTCCGAGAGATTCAACCCCAACGCCAGCAGGATCTTGCGTTGGGTCTCCAGGCGGCAAGGCATTCCCTTTTCGATGCGGGCGATGGTGATGGGGGACACATCGGCCTTGCGCGCGAGCTCAGCCTTACTTATCAGGAGGGATTCTCTGATTTTTTTTAACGAATTCCGCCGCACTGTCATCTGGCTGGACTCCTCTTGCCGGCGGAATTGATCACGAGCGCGCGTGATCCTTCAACCGGTCACCGGATATGATGCTGCAGGTAACTTGCATCCCCAACAATGCAGGGATTGTCAAGTAAAATTACGCATAATTATGTATCAATTAATTATAATTACCATATCTGGTGTCTTGTTCACCGGTATTCCGCATATCTGGCACCGAAAATTGCAACGGGTTTCTCCGTCCCATCCTTCTCCCGGCAACGAAACCGGGGACTGACCGCGGTCTGGGCAATCGCCCCCGACCGGCCACCAATTCCCCTCTACAGCTTGACTTTGCCAGGGGCATTACCTAACATGACGCCTGTTTGAAAGGCCGAAGGCCGATCCGCCAATTCGCGGCCACCACACCGACATCGACCCACCAGCGGTTGGAATACCTTGCCAAACAAGCAATCCGCCATCACTGAGCGCACCAAGCCGTTTCGGTTGGTCAAGTATTTCACCTTCACCAGCCTGGTCCTCGTTTTCCTGGGAACGCTGATGCTGTCCATGTTCAACACCCATTGGGCCAGGGCATTGTTGCGTCAAAAAAGCGAAGCCTACAGCCAGTTGCTGGTGGAAAACCTCAATCACCAGGTGTTCATCCAGTTTATTCTGCCTGTGGCCGTGCGTTACGGCCAGATTGAACTGCGGCGCGAAGAGCAGGCCGAGCGCATGGACAAGGTGGTACGCAGCACCCTCCACAGTTTTCAGGTGGAAATGGTCAACATTTACGACCGGGCCGGCACCATCGCCTACAGCTTTGATGCGGCACGGGTCGGCGTCACCGATGCCGGCGGACGCGAACTGGCGGCGGCATTGGCCGGAGAGACCACCATCCGTCTGGTTCAACAGGGCAACTGGCTGCGGATTTTTCTGGGGATTCCCGAGGAGAGCCGCCTGGTGACCTTCGCCCCGCTGCGGGCCGAAAGACCTCTGTCGACATTGAGCGGCCCGGTTCTCGGCGCCGTGGAAATCACCCAGGACATCAGCGACGACTACCGGGCGATTTTCGATTTCCAGGTCTCGGTAATCTATACCTCCACCGGCGTGATGGGCCTGCTGCTCTTGATCCTGATTTTTATCGTCAGACGGGGTGAGCACCTCATCGAGCAGCGCAATCAGGAACGGCTGCGGCTCAAGGAAGAGTTGAGCCGGGCCGCGCACCTGGCCAGTTTGGGCGAGATGATCGCCGCCGTCAGCCACGAGATCCGCAATCCCCTGGGAATTATCCGCAGCTCGGCCGAACTGCTGAAAAAGAAACTCGCCGGCACTCCCCGGGACACCGCCATTGCCGACATCATCGTGGAAGAGGCCACCCGTTTGAACGGCATTATCACCGACTTTCTCAACTACGCCCGTCCGGCGGCCCCCCACCTGACCCCCTGCCGTGTGGAAACGGTGATTGAAAAGGCCATTGTCAACCTTTCACCGGAATTCGAATCCCGCGACAGCGTCATCGAACGCCGCTTCGATCCGTCCCTGCCGACCCTCCAGGCGGATGCGGACATGCTCTACCAGGCGTTCCTCAACCTTCTGATCAATGCATTGCAAGCCATGCCGTCAGGCGGTAAGGTTGAGGTGGACGTCCGCTTGGAAAACGCCGCAGTGCAAATCTCCATCCAGGACCAGGGGGAAGGATTCTCCGAGGAGGTAATGGCCAAGATCTGGGATCCTTTTTTTACCACCAAGGAGCGGGGCACCGGCCTGGGGTTGGGCATCGTGCGAAAGGTGATCGAAGCCCACGAGGGTGAGATCCATATCGAAAACAGCCCCGCCGGAGGGGCCCGGGCTCTGATTCGCCTGCCGGTGAAAGCCCCCGAAATCAACAATCCGCAATCTGCATCCTGATTTTTCTGGAACAAAGAGGGCCCGAATCTAAACCGGGCCGGGAGCATCGGTATGGAAACCGTCCTCATCGTGGACGACGAAAAGAATTACCCCTTGATTCTCAGCGCCGTGCTTGAAGACGAGGGATTCGAGACCCTGGTGGCCAACAGCGGCCAGGAGGCCCTGGCGGTGCTTGAATCGGCCGACATCGACCTGGTGCTCACCGACATGAAGATGCCCCAGATGGACGGCATCGAGCTGCTGGCCAAGATCAAGGAACGTGACCCGGACTTGCCGGTGATCATGATGACCGCCTACGGTACCGTGGACAAGGCGGTGGAGGCGATGCAAAAGGGCGCCTACAACTACATCCTCAAACCCTTCGACAACGCCCAGCTCGTTCTCTACGTCCACAAGGCCACGGCCGGCTACCGGGTGGTAAAGGAGAACCGGCGGCTGCGCACCGCGGTGCTCCGGCGCTACAGTTTCGGCAACATCATCGGCAAAAGCAAGGCGATGCAGGAAGTTTTCGAGACGGTGGCCAAGGTGGCCCCCACCAACGCCACGGTGCTCATCGAAGGCGAAAGCGGCACCGGGAAGGAATTGATCGCCCGTTCGATCCACTTCAACAGCGACCGTCGGGATGGCCCCTATGTGGCGGTGAACTGCAGCGCCCTGGCGGAAAACCTGCTGGAAAGCGAGCTGTTCGGCCATGATAAAGGGGCCTTCACCGGGGCGCACGCCATGAAGAAGGGGCGCTTCGAGTTGGCCGACGGGGGCACGCTGTTCATTGACGAAATCGGTGATCTGCCCCTTCCCTTGCAGGTCAAGCTGTTGCGTGTCTTGCAGGAGAAGAGTTTCGAGCGCGTCGGCGGCACCAAACCGATCACGGTGGATATCCGCGTCATCGCCGCCACCAACCGTCGCCTCCGCGAAGAAGTGGCTCGGGGGCGATTCCGTGAGGACCTCTTCTACCGCCTCAACGTGGTCCACATCGACCTGCCCCCGTTGCGCCAACGCAAGGAGGACATCCGCCTGCTCGTCTCCCATTTCATCAAGAAATACGCTTCGGAGCGCAAGAACGCGGTGCCGGTCACCGGCCTCTCGCCGGCGGTGAGACGCCTGCTGGATGCCCACCAGTGGCCGGGCAATGTGCGCGAGCTGGAAAACCTCGTGGAACGGGCCATGATCCTGTGCCCGGGGGATACCATCGACGTGGAAGACCTGCCGGCCGAATTCCGCGACACCATCGCCACCTCCCTGCGCATGGGGGGGATTCCGGCGGAAGCCAAGCTCTATGATACGCTGGCCAACGTCGAACGGGAGATGATCGTCCGGGCGTTGCGCATGGCCGACGGGGTTCAGGCCAGGGCAGCCGAAATTCTCGGCATCGGAAAAAGTGGGCTGAACCAGAAGTTGAAAAAATACGACATCGACGTCACCGCCCTCAACGAAGTGGACAAGATGACGGGAAGTGGACAAGATGACGGCGGATCCAGGGAACGTTGACGGACAAGGCTGAAAACTGCGCCGTTGCCGGCCGCTGGGGTGGCGGTTCGATCAGACAACCGCCGCCCCCACCACGTACCTGTCATCCACAGAAACGCGAGTCACGGAGAACTTCCTGGAGACATCAAGGCGCCTCATCGATGGTTCAAACGACGGCAATTCACCTGATCAGCGTCCAGCCATCCAACCGGTTATCCTTCGAC
>JAQVTF010000133.1 GCA_028700185.1 Desulfobacteraceae bacterium
CCCTCGCCCTGGGGCTGGCCCACGTGATCATCTCCGAGAAGCTCTATGACCGCAATTTCGTGGACTATTACGCCAACGGCTTCGAGCCCTGGCGCCAGATGGTGCTCGACGGTTTCGCTCCGGACAAGGTGGCCGAGATCACCGGGGTGAGCAAGGACTATATCATCGTTCTGGCCCGGGATTTCGCCAAGGCCGGCGCCGGGGTGGCCATTTGCGGCCGGGGCCGGGGCAACACCCCCGGCAGCGTGGACGAGGCCATGGCGGTGCACGCCCTCAACGCGCTGGTGGGGGCGATCAACCGCAAGGGAGGGGTCTGGGCCCTGCCGGTAAACGATGAGGTGAACTGGCCGGAGGTGGAAACCGACGAAACCGCCGCCAACGGGATGCAACGGCCGCGCCTGGATGGCGCGGGCAGCGTCTTCGCCGATGCCCGCAGCCTGCCCAATCGCTTCTTTGCCGCCCAGGCGGAGGGGACTTCCGAAGCCGTCAAGGCCCTGCTGGTTTTCGAGGCCAATCCCCTTTATACCCAACCGGACAGCGAAACGGTGAAGAAGGCCCTGGACCATCTCGATCTGCTCGTCAGCTTTTCGAGCCTCATGGACGAGACCGCCGCCTACGCCGACCTGATCCTTCCCAATCATTTCTACCTGGAACGTTTCGAAGATGTGGTGGCGGCCACCGGCCTGGCCACCTCGGTGATCGGGCTGACCCAGCCGGTGGTGGCGCCCCAGCGCAACACCCGCCACGCCGGCGACGTGGTGTTGGCGTTGGCCGGCACCCTCGGCGGTCCGGTGGCCGATGCCTTCCCCTGGGAAAGCTTCGAGGCCTGCCTGGAAGAAACCCTCGCCGACGACTGGGACACCTTGACGGAAACCGGCTACGTGGTGCGCAAGGTCCAGCCGGCCCACTGGTTCGAGGCTTTTCCCACCGTTTCGGGCAAGTTCGAGTTCGCCGGCACTTACCGGCCGGTTTCCATTGAGGGGGACAAGGGGGCCTATCCATTGGTACTGGTGCCCTACGATGCCATGCGCATCGCCTCTGGCCCCAGCGCCAACACGCCGTTTATGACCAAGACGGTGGGCGACGATGTCCTTTTGGGCAATGACGGTTTCGTGGAGGTCAATCCGAAGACCGCCGATGCCGCCGGCCTGGGAGAAGGGCAGGCGGCGGTGTTGAGTACCCCCCGGGGCCAGGCCCGGGTGCGCATCCACCTCAGCGAGGGGATCATGCCCGGGCTTGTGGCCATGCCGAGGGGATTGGGCCATACGGCCTATGATGACTACCTGGCCGGAAAGGGCGTCAACGTCAACACCCTCATCGGCCCGGTGGAAGATCCCGCCTCCGGACTGGACGCGGCCTGGGGAATTCAGGCCAAGCTCGCCAAAGCCTAACCCGACAACGAGGTTCTGATGGAAATGAACGCGAAGCAGCACAAGTACGGCATGGTCATCGATCTGGACAAGTGCACCGGGTGCGGCGCTTGCATGGTGGCCTGCATGGCCGAAAACAACGTGCCGTTCAAGAAGGACGAAACCAACAAGCGCGACAGCATTACCTGGATGCGGGTTTTCAAGGTCAGCAACGGCAAGTCGTATCCGGATGCCGACATCTGCTACCTGCCCAGGCCATGCATGCACTGCGAGGGGCACGACGGTCACAGTCCCTGTGTGTCGGTCTGTCCGGCCACGGCCACCGATTACAGCCAGGAGACCGGCATCGTCAGCCAGATCTACACCCGGTGCTTCGGTTGCCGGTACTGCATGGCCGCCTGTCCCTACCATGCCCGCTATTTCAACTGGTGGGACCCGGTCTGGCCCGACGGGATGGAAAAAACCCTCAGCCCCAACGTGTCGCCCCGGATGCGCGGAGTGGTGGAAAAATGCTCCTTCTGTTTCCACCGCTATCAACTGGCCCGGGACAAGGCGATCTACGAAGGACGCGAGGAACTGGCGGAAGACGAGTATCAGCCGGCCTGCGTTCAGGCTTGTCCGGCGGGGGCCATCGTTTTCGGCGATCTGAACAATCCCGATCACCAGGTGACCCGGATCGTGGAGCCGGATCCGCACCACCACTTTACCGGGCACTCCAAGAAGGCGTTCCGCCTGTTGGAGCAACTGGGCACCAATCCGAAGGTGTACTACATCAGCGAGCGCCAGTGGGTGCGCAAGGCCTTGGATCAGTACAACTTCGGCAGCCAGGCCGCGGCCCAAGGGGCATGACGGCGGCCCGCATGCGGACCAACCCAATTTTTCAGGAGTCGTGAGACATGGATTCTGCATTATTTCCCAAAGGCGTCAAGCGCTGCCCGACCTGGCAATTCGCCCTCTGGATCGGTGCCGCGGGAATCGTGTTGCTCTGGGGGGTGTATGCGATGCTCCTGTGCTGGCTCAAGGGGCTCAACCAGACCAACATGAACGACTACTACGGGTTCGCGCTGTGGATCTGGGCCGATCTGGCGGTTATCGCCCTGGGCGGCGGCGCTTTCTTCACCGGCTTTCTACGCTACCTGGTGGGAAAGGACGAGCTGAAGAACATCATCAACTTCGCCGTGATCATCGGGTTCATCTGCTACAGCTCGGCCCTGCTGATTCTGGCCATCGACGTGGGGCAGCCGCTGCGGAGCTGGTTCATTTTCTGGCACGCCAACGTCCACTCGATGCTCACCGAGGTGGCCTTCTGCCTCTCCTGCTACTTCGCGGTGCTGACCATCGAGTTTCTGCCCCTGATTCTGGAAAATCGGCAGATCGACAAGGTGCCGTTCTTTCACAATCTCAGCCATAACATGCACGAGATCATGGCGGTGTTCGCCGCCACCGGCGCCTTTCTGTCCTTCTTCCACCAGGGGTCCCTGGGCGGGGTGGCCGGCGTGCTCTTCGGGCGGCCCTTCGCCTTCCGCGAAGGCCTTTTCATCTGGCCCTGGACCTTTTTCCTCTTCACTTGGTCCGCGGCCGCATTCGGGCCCTGCTTCACGATTTTTCTGCTCAAGATCACCGAGAAGATAACCAAAAAGAAGCTGGTGCGTGACAGCACCGTGTGGTTGCTGGCCAAGATTTCCGGCTGGATGATTCTCACCTACATCATCGCCAAGACCGCCGACACCATCTACTGGCTCTCGGTGACGGCGCCCGCCACGGGCTACACCGCCGGTTTCTTCTATGACAACTGGTTCTACAATATCGGGTGGCTCATTGCGGAAATCGTGGTGGGCGGATTCATTCCGGCCCTGATCCTGATTTCCAAGAAGGGACGGCAAAATCCCACCACCTTGTTTGTGGCGGTGCTACTGGGCGTCCTGGGCGTATCGATCAATCGCTGGGTCATGGTGCTTCAGGTGATGGCGATTCCCGTGATGCCCTTTGACACCTGGGCCCTCTACTACCCGAGCTGGCAGGAAGTGGCCACCACCGTTTTGCCCGTGGCCTACGGCATCATTTTGGTAAGCCTCAGCTACCGCTATCTGCCGGTGTTTCCCAACGAGGTCGAACTGAACGCCCCCCCGGAACCGGCCCCGGCACCGGAAGTTGAACCGGATGTCCCCGCCGAAGCCGCTCCGGCCCAGGCGTAACCTGAGAAAGAGGTAAGGAGGGATCGATGTTCCCCTTTGGTTTCGAGTGGATCTGGGATATGTCGCACCTGGTCTTCATGGGCGGCCTGTGGTATGCGCTGACCATCATCGGCATCGGAATGGCCTACTGCATCATCAAGGCCGCAGTGGATACGAGTCAGGGCAAGGGGGCTCACCATCACTGAGGCTTTGGCGGCATGATGGCGCGGTGACTCGCCCGGGGACGCCTTTGCGTGCCCCGGGCGATTGTTTTTGAATCATCAGAGCGACCGGTTTCGGGCGATGCCATCGGATCCGTCCCATCGGTCCGATTTCCAACTCAACCCACTATCTGAAAGAGCCATGGACAAAATCGTTATCCAGGGCGGTCGGCGGCTCGAGGGCACCGTAAGGGCCAGCGGGTCCAAAAACGCCGCCTTGCCCATTCTGGTATCGGCCCTGCTGGCCGACGGGCCGTGCACCTATGACAACGTTCCCAATCTCAGGGATATCCACAGCACGGTGGAACTGCTGCGCCACCTCGGCGCCGACGTGGATTTCACCGATCACCGGGTGACGGTGGATCCCCGGGGGTTTTGCAACCCTGAAGCGCCCTACGATATCGTGCGCAAGATGCGGGCTTCGATTCTGGTTCTGGGGCCGATTCTCGCCCGGTTGGGGCGGGCCCGGGTTTCGTTGCCCGGGGGCTGCGCCATCGGTGCCCGGCCCATCAACCTGCACCTGAAAGCCCTGGCCCGTCTCGGAGCGGACATCGAACTGGAGCACGGGTACGTCACCGCCTCCTGTCCTCGCCTGAAAGGGGCCGACATCACTTTCGATATCCCCACGGTGGGAGGGACGGAAAACCTGTTGATGGCCGCGGCCCTGGCAGAAGGGGCCACCGTTTTGCGCAACGCGGCCCGGGAGCCGGAAATCGTGGCGCTGGCCGATGCCCTCAATGCCATGGGCGCCCGCATTCACGGTGCCGGCACCGCCACCATCGAAATTCAGGGGGTCCCAGGGCTAAAGCCCGCATCCCAAGCCATCATTGCCGACCGCATCGAAACCGGCACCTACATGGTGGCGGCGGCGCTCACCGGCGGTGACGTGACCATCCAGAACTGCCGTCCGGATCACCTGGAGGGGGTGATCGACAAACTGCGGCTCACCGGTGCCACGGTGGAAACCGGCAAGGGCTGGATGCGGGTTCACGGGGCACCGGTTTTGCGCGGGGTGGACATCAAGACCCAGCCCTACCCGGGGTTTCCCACCGACATGCAGGCCCAGTTCATGGTGCTGGCGGCCGTGGCCAGCGGTTCCAGCGTCATCAGCGAGACGATTTTCGAAAACCGGTTCATCCACGTCAGCGAGTTGCGCCGTCTCGGGGCCGACATCGTGGTCTCCGGCAATACGGCGGTGGTCAAAGGGCAGAGCCGGCTTTCGGGTGCCCCGGTGATGGCCACTGACCTGCGGGCCTCGGCGTCGCTGGTGCTGGCCGGCCTGGTGGCCGAGGGGACCACCGAAATCAACCGGGTCTATCACCTGGATCGGGGCTATGAGCAACTGGAACGCAAACTCGCCGACCTGGGGGCCAACATTCGCCGGATGCCGACCGGCGGCGAGCCGGTGGAGCCGCCGGATTGCGGGTAAGGGGTTCAAGGCTCAGAATTCAAGGCGGCTGCGGCGCGTTCAAGGTTTAAGGCTTCAGGTTCGGGTGCCGTCGGAGGCGCGGGGCGTTGGCGGGCTTGGACGGATCGCGCGGGGGGCGGTGGCTTGTGGAATTTCCGGACGAATTGAATTTCGCTACGGAAGAGGGCTGTGTTTCCCCTGGTATGTGACGAGCTTTTTTTTGCCTGAAAACCTTCCGGCAATTTCCAGCCCTTCGACATGGACCCCGGTGCCGGGCCCGGGGTGACGAACTGCTGAAGCGTGCCGGATGCGTCCGGCCCGATCCGGAGTCCGGCCCCTTTCCGTCATTCCGGGCTTGACCCGGAATCCATGTTCATCGGAACGAGACGGCGGGAGACCATCCGGAAATATACAACCCCGCCGTCACCTGCCTGACCCAACCGGCCGCGATAGGGGCCGGGGCCAGCGCTGATAACCGATAACAGTTTCAATATTTAGCGACAAACCACGTTTCGGATTATGGCCTGCGAATCGATCCATCGGCCCATGGTCCCCCTGGCCGGCGGGCTGATGATGGGATGCGCCGTCGGTGTCTGGTTTCCGGGCCATTGGCGCTTTGCCGTGCCGGTCGCCGCCGTCGCGCTGGTGGTGGTGGCAGCGGGGATCAGGGGCGGCCGCCATCAACTGGTCGCACCGCTGGGGCTCATTTTCGTTTTCGGCTATCTCTCTATTCAACCCTGGATGGCCCCGCCCCTGAAGCCCGGGCACCCGGCGCGCTTTGTGGACCGGGGATCGGTGCTCATCGCCGGCCGGGTCGTGGACGCACCGCGGGTGGTGGCGGGACGCCAGAAGCTTTACCTGGACCTGGTGGATATCGGCCAGGGGGACGGCGGCGGGCCGACCCGGGGCCGCATTCGACTCACGGTCCAGGGATCGACCCCGCAACTGGACCGTGGTGATTTCCTCCAATTTTTCGCCCGTCTTCGCGCACCGCGCAACTTCAACAACCCGGGCGGCTTCGACTATTGCCGTTATCTGTCG
This sequence comes from Desulfobacteraceae bacterium, assembly GCA_028700185.1. Lineage (GTDB taxonomy): Bacteria > Desulfobacterota > Desulfobacteria > Desulfobacterales > UBA2174 > UBA2174. The sequence continues at coordinate 6,215 of JAQVTF010000133.1, forward strand.
TTGCGGGGTGTCCAGGCCACCGCCTGGGTGGCTGCCGAGAAGGTGCAGTGGACCCCCGAGCCTCCATCCTGGCGGTTTTCGGGCGCCCTGAGCCGCTTTCGCCGGCAAATCAATCGCCTGCTTCACCAGCGGCTGGACCCGGACACCGCGGCGGTTTTGGCCGCCCTGACCATCGGCGAGCGGAGCGGAATCGACGAAGCGTTGCGCAACGCCTTCAACCGGGTGGGCGTCGGGCACCTGTTGGCCATTTCCGGGCTGCATGTGGGAATCGTGGCGGGTCTGGTCTATGCCCTGCTGTGGCGAGGCGTTGGCCGCATACCCGGCATCCTCGTGCGCGGCTGGACACGCCCGGCGGCCTCTCTGGGGACCCTGCTTGCGGTGTGGGGATATGCGCTGCTGGCCGGTCTTTCTCCTTCCACCCAGCGGGCGGCGTTGATGATCACCGCCTATCTGGGGGCGGGGTTCTTCGAGCGCGAGCGGGATCTGCCCAACACCTTGGCTTTGGCGGCCCTGGTGATTCTCGTGATCCACCCCCCGGCGCTGTTCGGCGTTTCCTTCCAGCTCTCTTTCCTCGCGGTGGCCTGGATCATCGCCGGGCTCGCGGTCAGCCGCCCCCCACCGCCGGATCCTGCCGAGGCGGCGCCGGGGTGGACCCTGCGCCTGGGAAGGCGGGCGTTTCAATTTTTCCTCGTTTCGCTCTGGGCCACCCTTGGCACCCTGCCGGTGGTGATGGAAACCTTCCATCAGGTGCCGCTGGTGGGGCTGCCGGCCAATTTCATCTTCGTTCCCATCATCGGGATGATCGTGGTTCCAGTGGCCCTCAGCGCCACCCTGCTGGCCACGGTGAGCCTGACGGCGGCGGCGGTGGTGTTCCAGATCGCCGGGGCGCTGCTGTCTCCGACGCTCAAATGGCTCTGCGCCATTGGTCAGTGGCCGGCCAGCGCCTTGACCACCTTTACCCCGCGCCCCGAAGAGATCGTGCTCTATTACGCCGCGCTGGGGCTGGGGCTTGCCTGGTCGCGCTGGCCGGCGGCTGGCCGTCGCTGGCGCATCGTTGTGCTCGTGCTGGTGCTGACCGGTGCGGTGGGAGACGGGCTTTACTGGAGCCATCGACGATTTTGGCATTCGGATCTCCGGGCCACGGTGCTCGACGTGGGGCAGGGGAGTGCCGCCGTGCTGGAGCTGCCTGGCGGGAAGGTGGCCATCGTGGACGGCGGCGGGTTTTCCGACAATCGTGTTTTCGACGTGGGCCGCTCGGTGTTGGCCCCGTTTCTGCGCCACCGGAAAATCCGGCGCATCGATCTGGTGGTGTTGACCCATGCCAACGCCGATCACCTCAACGGCCTGCTTTACGTGCTGTCCCACTTTCCCGTGGACCGGGTCTGGAGCAACCACCAGGCGATGGACACCTTCGGCTATCGC
>JAQVTF010000134.1 GCA_028700185.1 Desulfobacteraceae bacterium
TTCCAATGGTCGCAGGCGTGCACATCCAGGATTCGTTCGCGGGCCAATCCCGGGTGCCACGCTTCGCCGGTCAACGCCCCGGCAGGGCAGGCCGTCACGCAACGCATGCATTGGCCGCAGAAGCTTCTCTCCATCGCCGGGCCGGTCTCGAGGACGGCATCGGTGAATACGGTTCCCAAGCGGACCCAGGATCCGTAGCGGCGGGTCACAAGCTGGCAGTGGCGACCGATCCAGCCCAGGCCGGCTCGGGTGGCGGCGGTCTTGTGGGGGAAATCGCCGCGGATATTCACCGGATCGGTTCGGGCCGAAGCGGCAAGGGGCCGCGCCTGCCAGCCCCGTTCCCGCAGAGCGGCCGCCAGTTGGGCCGCCAGGGCGTCGATGTGCTGGTTGACCCGGACGTACTCATCCGCATAGGCTTGGTTGGGACCACGTTGAATGCCGGCCATGATGGTCGCTGTCATGGGAAAGGCCATGGAGACGGCCCGGGGGAACGGCTCGCCAGCAGCATCGGCCGGGGTGGCGAAGCCGCCCAGATCCGCCGCCCCCCACAGGACGATTTGGTGGGCGGACATCCATGCGTCCAGCCAGTCGGAGTTTGGCTTGAAAGGTTTCATGACCCCCTGAAGGTTTTCAGGCAGGCGTCGCGACAAGCGATCTGTTCCGACTTGACACCACCTGCCGCCGTGTTTCCGCCCGCGGATTCCATGCCGCTGGATTCAACCGATCTTTTCACCGTGCTCGACAAAAATGAGCCCATCGGTATCAAACCCCGCCGCCTTCGCCTTTTGCACCAGCCGGTCGATGACCTCTGGCGCCAACCGCGGCGTCCGGGCCAGGATCCACAGGTAGGACCGGTCCGGGCCGCTCACCAGAGCGTACTGATAGTTTTCCCGGTCCAGCTCGAACACCACGTAGGAACCGTAAAAAGGACCGAAGAAGGAAACCTTCAGGTAGCCCCGGTCCGGCCGGTCCACAAAGACCGCCTTCCCTTCGGCTTCCTTCCAGCGGCTTTCCGCGGCCGAAAACCCCCGGTTGATCACTCGCACGCCGCCGTCGCCGCGCATCTCGTAGTCGGCGCTCACGTGGCTCAACCCCCGTTCGAAGGAGTGGTCCAGCCGGGCGATCTCGTACCACCGGCCCAGATAGCGCTCCAGTTGAAAAGACCCGACGGGCTCGATGCCCTCCGGGACGCCGACGCATCCGGCCAGGAGCAACACAACCAACGCGATGGCCTTGAACCGAATCTTCATGTCTCTTTTCCCATCATTTCAACCGGGTTAATTTAACCTGCTTGGGGAAATATCACTTAGCCGATATCTGTAATGGAAGATCTCGAGTTCGAATACGGCCTTCCGTTACAGTAATGATCGCCCCGTGCCCAAGAGTCGCTACCTGTACTGCCGGAAACCCGCCATCAGCGCCTCGAAGCTGTCCGGACGATATTTCCTGAAGCCTGCTTCATCCACGAAGACGTAATCGTAAACCACCTGTTTCTGAGCCTGGTTCACATCCGCACACCACTGGGCCAACCGCATCATCTTTTGAGGCACGTCCAGCTCCTCGCGCCCCTTGGTTTCGACAATGACCACCCGGCCATCGTTCAGCTTGACCAAAAAATCCGGGTAATAGTTGGCGATGTCGCCGGCGGCGGTGATGTAATCGAGCTTGAAGTGGACGGCCAGGTAGTTTTTGGCAAACGAGACGACATCCGGGCAGTCTTCCAGAAAAGCGGCAAAATCCAGCTCCAGAGCACTGTCCCCGATCAGGCGGTTGAAGACCGATTTTTTGGGCAAGAGGTAGCCCTGCTCCCTGGCCACGAAGGGCCGGGGCTGACGCAGCCGGATGGTGTCCCTGATTTCGGCGTCGCCCCGGTCGCGCACCGTCAGGGCGTTGACCGCCTGTTTGAAGGTGTCGATCACCTTCTTGGTGGCTGCCGGTTCCGACAGGTTGCGCAGGGTATTGGGGCTTTCCAGATCCACCTCGCGGCCGAAGAGCCGGTTTCGCACGAAGGCTTTGACCTTGCCATAGAGCACGTCGAAGCCGCTGAACAGATGCAATTCCTTCATCACCGTCCGGGCGAACCAGGCGATGACGCTGCGATAATCGGCCACCCCGGCACCGTCGAGAACTGTTGTGTGGGTGACGTCTCCGGTGGTGATGTCCCGGAAAACAATTTCCCGTTGCTCCTCCGCACTGAATTGGCGATAGCTCACCGGCGCAACGGCCATGTTTTCCGGGTTCAGATCGGCCAAGTTTTTGTATTCCCGGAACATCCGAGGCGACAGCACGGGGATCTCGATATCGAGGGCCTCCAGATCCTTTTTCGGATTGTCCCGATCCACCTCCACCACCAACGGCGTCTTGGCGCCGGTGCCTTCGCCCATGGCCTTGCGTTCCAGCTCCACGCCTTCGGTCTGGATGGATTCGACAAAGGCCATGAACGCCTCGGTACCGATGACGCTGACATACTCCTCGACATCGCCCGGATACATCCTGCGCAACCCCCGGCCCAGGGTCTGCTCAGGCAGAATATTGCTCTTGGCCGCGTAGGCCCGCAAGCCCACGATGGTGGTGACGTTTTTCACGTCCCAGCCTTCCTTGAGCATCAGCACCGAGACGATGGCCTTGCACGGGCTGTCCGCCCGGTCGATGCGGTTGGCCTGGCCGCGCAGCTTTTCCAACTCCTCCTTGGCCTTGCCCGTGGCGGCCTCGCTGATTTCGCCGTTGTTCTTGGTGTGGATGACCAGAACGGACTGCTCATCGGCAAACTCCGGGTAGGTGGCCCGCAGATAGTCGGCCACGTCGTCGCAGTTGCGGGTGTCGTCGGTCATGACGAAAAGGACGGCCTTCTTGCCCATCTTTTCGTGCTCGGCGAAGGCCTTGCGCCATTCGACCACCCCAAGATCGATGTAGTCGACGTACTTTTCGATAAATTTGGCGCTCTGCCGCTCCACCAGCTTGGCCTGGCTCGGGGCGTCGGGCAGCACCGGATGCTTGACCACGTTCTGGCGAATGGCTTCCACCAGCGGATAGTCGGCCACGGTCTGCACGAAAATGGCCCCGTTGTTGTGCTTGGGCGTGGCGGTGGTGTCCACTTGCAGGGCCAGCGCGCCGCCTTTTTGCAGCAGCCGGTGGCCATCTTCACCACGAAGCGGCGCCAGGTTTCATCGAACATCGACGCCGACACCAGCCCGGAGCTGTCGAAGCGCATCAGGTCGAACTTGTCCTTCACCCCCACCACGTCCACCAGGTAAACGATGGTCTCCAGGGCCTCGCGCTGGGCAAAGTAATACTGAAACGGCGAAAGGGTGCCGTCGGCCCTTTCGAGCAGGTGCGGCGTGTCGAACCACCAGCGCAGCAGACTTCTGCTCGTCTCCGTGACCCCGGCATAGCCGCTGTCGCGAAAGTCCTTGACCTTGTGGCGAAGCCGGGCCACCAGGGGCGGCATCAGCTTGTCCATGGTGGTGTCGCGCATCGCCTCGTCGGCGGGAAACCAGCGCATCGCCGGGTCGAGGATCGCGTGGGGAGAGGTGGGGAAATCAGGATGCAGGGCCATGTGTTGTTGCCTTTTGAGCATTGTCCGCAGATTTCACGGATTTCCGCAGATTAAAAAAATTAATCATAGAATTTTTGGGGTGCTATCCACTATAAACCAAACGTTTGTATTGGAGACTTCCGGCACCGAAATTGATAAGCAACCCCCGGCCTAAACGGGCAGCTTTCAAATAGTTGATCACTTGGGCCTCTTCCGTTCCCGAGAGCCGTTGAATTGCTTTGAGTTCCACGATAATTGAACCAAAACAAACAAAATCGGCACCGATGATTGCATAGGTTTCTGGATCACGAATGTTGTCGGTTTCGGTTTTCATAGAGCCTTGCTGGTAATGGGGGTTATCCACAAATTCCACAGATTATTTCAGATCGAGAATCTTCAGGTGTAAAATCTGCGAAGATCTGCGTCATCTGCGGATTCAAACCGTCACCTCCACGATGGTCATGGTGTCGTTGCCGAAGATGTCCACCACCTTGACAGCGACCTCCTACTCGCATTTCTTCTTGGCGGCCGATTCCGCCTTGGCAAGCTGTTTGCGTTGCCTGGTCTCAATCTTCTTGACGCTTTCCACCGCCGGCAAATTTGACAGCCCTCTCCGCTCCGCTCCCGATGGTGACCATTTCGGTGATGTCAACGAAATGGTCCTCGATGGGATGGCCACTGTTAAAACAGGCTGATTTGGCCTTTTCGATGACCCCCTCGAAATTGCGGTAGTCGCCGTATCCCAGCACCCCTGCGAATTCGCGGCTGGACCAGAACTCGATGCCCGCATCGTTGGTGCGCTTGATCCGCTCGAAGGGAGAGACATGTTCGGAAGCATCAAGGGTTACTGCCACTTTCGAGGTCCTCGATCATGGTATCGACCGTTTTCATCAACGATGGAATATCGTTTTTGCAAATGTTGAACAATTGCTCGGCGTTCACCTGGAAATAACCGTGGGCCAATACATCCCGAACACCCATCACACCTCGCCATTTCACATCCGGGTAACGGCCCGTCAGCATGCCCTTGGTCTTGCGGTCGATATTTTTGAATTCCTCTCCCACGGCAATCAATATCATGCAAATCGCATCCATGCGGTCGATGCCCGCATCGCTGGAGGTAAAGTCCTCGGGCTGCGAGATTCCGGCAAACCGTCTCGGAATGCGTGCCAGTGCTTCGCGAATCGTCTTGAGTTTCTCGACAATCAACTCTGCATCATACATACACCGCCTCCTTCTCTATCCTCTCCTTGAGCCGGCGGTTGGTCAAACCACGCAACTGCAGCACATCCACCGGGCGTTTCAGCAATGCCTCCAAGTCCTGTTTCATCATGACTGTCATGAACAGGTTCGGGGAATCGGTATCGAATACAATGTCCACATCGCTGTCCACCGTAAACCGGTTACCGGCAAAGGAACCAAAGTAGCCAAGTTTAAGCAGGCGATATCGTTCGCCATGGCGTTCCTTAAACGCCGCCAGCAGGGTACGAAGCCTGTCCGGGGTAAGTATCGGTTGGTTCATACCGTCACCTCCACTATGGTCATGGTGTCGTTGCCGAAGATATCCACCACCTTGACGGCGACCTTGCGCCTCCCCGGCGGGCATTCCCGGGCCACGCTGACCAGCTCCAGGTTGCGGTCTTTTTTAGTGCGGAAGCTTTGCCACTCGTTTTCAAAGACGTAGTCCCCGGTCCATTGCTCTTCCCACTGACCGGTGTCCGGGTCCTGCACCCGAATGATCTCGCGCTTGCTCTCGAAATTGAAATCCACCGCCCAGTAGTCGATCCAGTCGGTCCAGTGGCGGGTGAGCGCTTCCCGCCGCACAACGCCCTTGGCATCCTTGCTTACCTTGACGATACGCCCCTTCTCCACCACGATCTTGCTGCCCTTGTTCTTCAGGGTTTCTTCGGCCTGCCGGATGGAATCCTGGGAGTAGAAGACGGCGAAATCGGTCAGTTCCACCGCCAGCGTGATCGATGGTCTGAAACGGCAGCACGATGGTGAAAACCTCGTTGGTCTTGCCATTCCAGACCAGCTCCACCTCGCGCTTGTCCGCAAAGAGCAAAAAACGATACTTCTCCGGCAGCGGCTTGTCCGCCTCAAGATACCGGACAACCTCCTGTCGTTCCTGTTCCGTCAGACGCGCCATAAGCCATCTGCTCCTGCTTCGGGGGAAAGCTTCTGGACGTAATCAGGACTTCTTGACCTGGCGGCCCATGTAGTCGTCCACGGCGGCGCGCACGGCGGCGGCGGAGAGAAAAGCACAGTGCTGGTCGTCCTCGGGCAACCCGCCGGTCCGTTCCAGGATGGCCTCACCGGCGAAATCGACCAGTTCTTCGACTTTCCGTCCCATGCTCATTTCAGCGGCAAACGAGCCGCAGATGGCGCTGGGGCCGCAGCCGTCGGTGGTAAAGGAAGCGGCCGCCACCCGCCCATCCACGACACGCAAAAACACTTGAATCGTATCGCCGCAGGTCCCGGTGACCCGGCCGCAGGCGTCCGCCTCCGGCAACGGCCCCATATGCAGCGGGTTTTTCCAGCGCGCAAAGGCCTCCGGTCCGTAGGCGGCCAGGGCATCGGCGTCGATTTCGGCCTGCATGTTGCTGATAAAATCGTCCAGGCTCATTTCAGTATCGTCTCCTTTTCAGATCGATGCATCCGCAAAAACCGTCATTGAACGGGGAAATCGGGATATAACCGCTTGGCGCAATCCGGGCAAATACCGTGGCTGAATTCCGCTTTGGAGTGATCCCGGATATAGACTTCGACATTGTGCCAAACCCCGTTTTCATCACGGATTCGCTTGCAGTTGGCGCAGATGGGCAGCATCCCCTCGAGTTTTTCAACCTTTGCCAGAGCCCCTTGCAGTTCGTTCACCAGCCGCTCGCGTTCCATCTCGATCCGCTTGCGTGGGGTGATATCCCTTAGCACGATAAGGCATCCTCGGCGACGACCGCGGTGGTCGTTCAGTGGCGAGTGGCGCAGGTCGTACCATGCCGTCTCGTTTCCTTGGCGCATTTCGATTTCGGTGGGTGTCTCTTGACGTTCCTGAAGACATTCGACCAGTTGATCACTATCGGCAACCCGGTCGAGGGTCTGGCCGATCATTTCTTTCAGTGGCCGGCCAAGAACCCGCTCCGCCGTCTTGTTGAGATCAAGCACACGATCCGCCGCATCGATAACGATCCAAGCATCTCCTACTATATCCACCAAAACGCTGCGCGCCACCGGCATCAAATCCAGAAAGCGATAACTGAACAAACTCCAGGCGATCAACGCCCCCGAAATACTGAAAGCCACCGTGGTCAGGTTAATGTCGGTGATGGGATTGATGCCGGTCACGTAAAACAGATCCACGATCACGGGAAAGGCGGTACTGGCCAGCAGCACAAGGATTTGTTGTCTGTACTTTCCCTCTGCCCGGCACCAGGCGTGGGCCAGAAACCCCAGGCTGCCGGCGAACATGGCATAGCTGAAGAACGCATGGACGACGTAGAACCACAATTGATAATCATTGGCCAAAGCCGGAAAAAAAGAGCCACTGCACGCCACCATGGGATGACCGCGAAACAGATGATGGTATCCGTCGGTCCAGATCACCACCAAGGTTGCCGCCGGGATGGCCCAAAGGGCAGAGACGATCCACCCCCAGCGGCGATGGGCATCGGTGTAGTGAAGGGTCATGGCCAGCCAGGCCACCGGCAGCGGAGCGATGCCGAAAAATTGAACGTTGGCCCAGAAGAGCTTTGCCGACAAGGTGGTGCTGAGAATTTCCAACACGAAGCCCACCGTCCACACGGTGGCCAGTGCCATGGCCAAGGCAAAGTAGGCGGTGGCGGGATGGGCCCGGCGAGACCAGGCGTAAACCGCCAGCATCAGGCAGAAGACCGCCGAAATCAACTGAAGCAAGACAATGGCCGACAGCATGGTGTCTCACGTTGTAAGCAATTCAGATTTAGAGAATCCGCCCACCGAAAAGGCCAACAAGAACTGGCCGATGTAGTAGAGGGGAAGTCCCAAGAGCCGGTTGGAAAACGCGGGCGCAACGAAGCGCTGGCGCGCCACAAAGAGATCCGACAGGTAGAAACAAAGG
>JAQVTF010000135.1 GCA_028700185.1 Desulfobacteraceae bacterium
AAATTCGCGGCGACCCCAAACGCCGAAAAAGTTTCAAGAGATCGGGAGGTTTGCTAAAAAGCAGCCTCCCGATTTTTTTATGGTGGTCTTGTAAGGTTTTGGCTGATTTTTGCTGATGTTTAAATCTATGGACGGTGAAGCCATTTTCATTAAGATCGGGAGCAGACCGCACAAGTTGCCGCACAAGTTCTGGACGTTTGCCGAATGCAGCGGCGCGCTACGGGAATCATGGCCCTGCTTGACTTGAGGCACTGGAAATCCTTCCGAATAAAAAGAGCTGGAAGGCCGACGCGTACAACGCCATTGCCCTCAAGGCCGCTTTCAAGGAAAAATGGATTCCGGATCAAGCCCGGAATGACGGACTGGGGCCGGACCTGGGATCGTGCCTGAAAGGCACGTGGCCGTTTTTTCCAGTCAACGGCGCATCCCCCTGGGAAAAACAGAGCGGTGCCTGCCGTCACCCGCCGGCAAGGTGAGGAATCAGCGGTTGGGAAAACGGCGGGAAGTTGCTATAGGTTCTGGAGAGATTTTTCCGGGAAACGATTGAGTCGCACATCAAGGAGGCGTCAATGAAACTACTTGTGGGATACGACGGATCCACCACCGCCGAAAAGGCGCTGGAAATCGCCATGGAAAAAGCCAAGAGCAAGAACGCCCGCCTCTATGTGGTCACCTCCATGAGCAAGGGGACCGAGAGCCAGCTTCACGATATTCAGGAGAAAGAGAAAAAACTGGACGACATCAAGGCACGCCTCCAGGCGCAACACATCGACGGCGATACCATTCTGTTGATTCGGGGGGTGGACCCGGGGAAGGATCTCGTGGAATTCGCCAATGAAAACAACGTGGATGAGATTTTCGTGGGGGTGAAAAAGCGCTCCCGGGTGGAGAAGATGATCCTCGGCTCCACCGCCCAGCACGTGATTCTCAATGCCAGTTGTCCCGTGACCACGGTGAAGTGAACCGGTTTCCGCCACCTTGTCTGGCGCCAAGGCCAGGGCGGTGACGCGTCGGTCGCGATATGGCCTTCATGTGCCCGGGCCGGCGGTTGTCCTGTTTTTTTGCATGAATCCAACCCGGGAGGTGGGAATGAACGATTTCAGGGAAATCACGCCGGGCGGACGTCCATTTACCCGAATGTATCTCAACGTGATGCTCTGGTTCGTGGGCCGGGCTGTCCAGGCGGCGGCCCGGCAGGACCTGGAGGTGAAACGGGAATTCGAAGCGCTACCCCACCGTTTCACCTTCGCCCTCACCGCGGCCCCGGACGGACCGTCCATGGTGGTGGGCAAGGACGAGACGGGCCGGGTGAAATACCTCGGGCGCCGGCCCGGGGATTATCCGCTGCACGTCAGGCTGACCCTCAAGAGCATGGAGGCGCTTTTTCTCCTCTTCACCTTCCGCGAAAGCACCGCCACCGCAACGGCCCGGGATCGCCTCTACGTGGAGGGCGGCCTGCCGGAAGCCTGCGCCGTGGTACGGATTCTGGACATTGTCCAGGTTTACCTGCTGCCCAAACCGGTGGCCAAATTGGCCATCAAGCGCTATCCCCGCTGGCGTCTCAAACGGCATACCTGGGACCGGGCCATGGTGAATCTGAGAGCCGTGATCGGCTATTGATCCGTAAGGCGATGCCAAGGGAGATCCAATGATGACGCTACCCGATCACTTCGAATTCATCTGTCCCACCAGGACCGCTTCCGGGCTCAAGGCCCTGGAGCATCTACCGGGCGATCTGGAGGCGATGAACGCCCGCAAACCGTTGATCATCACCGACAAACGCAGCACGGAAAAAGGCCTGGTCGATCAGATCGCCAAAGCATTTCGCACTTCGGGACGGACCCTCGGGGTTTACGACGGGGCCGGTCCCGCCGCCGACATGGATGCGGTGAAGCATCTTTATCACCTGTATCTCGACCGGGGCTTCGATGCGATTCTGGCCCTGGGAAGGGGTGCCACGGTGGACCTGGCCAAGGTGGTGAACATCGCCGTCTCCGGCCGGCCCGAAGACCTTGCCCGGTGCCAGGGCATCGATGGCCTTCACCATCCCCTCAACCCGTTGGCGGTGATCCCGGTGGCCGGGGGCACCGCCCGGGAATGCGCCGGCGAGGTGGCTTTCGGGGATCTGTACTACCGTTCCCGGTACCTGATGCCCGACCTGGTGACCATCGATCCGCGGATGATCATCGAGGAAGACCCGCTCCAACTTGTTCCCACCGCCGTGGCGGCGCTCACCTTTGCGGTTGAGGCCTATGCCGTCCCCCAGGGCAACCCCTTGGTGGAAAGTTACGCCCAACTGACCATCGGGTTCGTCTTCGACCACTTGCTGGATGAAGTCCGCCAAACAGTGGCGCAGAAGAAATGGGCGGCCCGTCTCAGCGAGGGGTTTTCCCTGAAAAAAGGCCGCCTGGCTTTGGTCAACGCCGCCTGCATGGCCGGCTACGTCCATGCCAATACCCCTTCCGGTCTGGCCGCCCGGCTGGGGCTGGCCATCGGCCAGCGCTCGGCGGTGGACCCCGCGTTGGCCATGGGCATCGTGCTTCCCGGGGTAATGGAGGAACAGGTGAATCGACGGGGATGGGATCTTTCGCGCCTCCTGCGGCCCATGGTCGGTCTGGACCGCTTCGCCGCCACCCCCGGTGCCCAGCGTTTCGCGGCTGCCATGGCAAAGATCCGTCACCTGTTCAACGAGCTGTTCGTGCTCAGCGAAGCCGCCATCCCCCGGACCCTGGAGGACGCGGGGGTGACCCGGGATGCCTTGGCGGCTGTGGCGGAAGCCGTGGCCGGGGCGGATCCGGAGTCGGCCAGGGCTTGCCGGACCATTCTCGAACACGCCTTCATCGGCCAACCGGTGGCGCCCTGAGGTCAAGGAGGAATCGATGCGTTTACCCGACTACTACGAATTCTGCTGCCGTGTGAAGATCGTCGCGGGGCATGACGCGTTGGAAAAAATTCCCGCTCTCCTGGGGGCGTTGCACGCCGCCCGCCCCATGATCATCACCGACAGGGGGGTGGCCGGCGCCGGACTGCTCGATGTGGTCGTCGGTGCCTTGCAAGATGGGATCGTCATCGGCGCCGTGGCGGACGAGGTGCCGTCGGATTCGGACTTCAAGGTGGTGCGCCGGTTGGCCAAGGTCTATCAACAGAAGGATTGCGACGCCATCGTCGCCGTGGGCGGCGGATCGGTGATGGACACGGCCAAGGGGGTGAATATCCTCGTCTCCGAAGGTGGCGACGACCTCATGGCCTTCACCGGGGCCGGTGCGTTGAAGAAGCGTCTCAAGCCGCTGGTGGCGGTCCCGACCACCGCCGGTACCGGCTCCGAAGTGACGCTGGTGGCGGTGATCGCGGATCATGAAAAAAACCTCAAGATTCCCTTCACCTCCTATTTTCTGCTGCCGGATATTGCCGTCATCGATTCCCGCATGACCTTGACCCTGCCGGACGTCATCACCTCCCAGACCGCCATGGACGCCCTCTGCCACGCGGTGGAGGCCTACACCTGTCTGGCCAAGAATCCCGTCAGCGACGCCTGTGCCCTGGAAGCGATTTCCCTCATCGCCGGCAACCTGTTGAAAGTGATGAAGACGCCGGCGGATCGGGACGGACGCCTCGCCCTGGCCACCGCCGCCACCTTGGCCGGCATGGCTTTTTCCAACTCCATGGTGGGCATGGTACACACCCTGGGCCACAGCGTGGGGGCGGTCTGCCAGGTCCCCCACGGCACCTGCATGGCCGTCCTGTTGCCTTACGGGCTGGAGTACAACATGCACAAGAACGGCGAGGAAGCCGGTGAACTGCTCTTCGCCCTGGCCGGTGACGCCGTGTTTGCCCGCACCCCGCGGGACCGGCGGGCGAAACAGACGGTGGCTTCAATCCGAGCCCTGAACCAGGATTTGTACGAGGTCACGGGGGGCCGTCACCCCCGGTGCCTGGGAGAAGTCACCGGGCCCGACGGCAAGATCCGGGTGCCCAGGGCCAGGTTGCCGGAAATCGCCCGGGTGGCCCTGGGGGATGCCTCGATTTTCTACAACCCCGAAGCCTTGGACGAAGACGATCTGCTCATGGTGCTGGAGGCGGCCTGGGAGGGGATTCCCCTGGATCCGGCACGGATCAGGAAAGGATGACGAGCCGATGAAGCGAAGGGGCTACATGGGAAAGATCCTGATGGTGGACCTGGAAGATGGAAGCATCCGGGAGGAAACCCTTCCCGATGAGGTCTACCGCAGGTGTTTGGGGGGCATGGGACTGGGCGCCCACATCCTCTATCACCGCATTCCCGCCGGCGCCGATCCCCTGGGGCCCGACAACATGCTCGGTTTTCTGCCCGGGCTGCTCACCGGCACCGGAAGCCTGTTTACCGGGCGTTGGATGGTGGTGGGCAAGTCCCCTCTCACCGGCGGCTGGGGCGACGCCAACTGCGGCGGCACTTTTTCACCGGAAATCAAGCGCTGCGGTTACGACGGGATTTTCCTCCGGGGCATCAGCCCCACGCCGGTCTATCTTTACGTGGACGACCATACCCGGGAGCTGCGCGATGCCTCGGTCCTTTGGGGCATGGACACGGTGGAGACCGAAATCCATCTCAAAGCCAACGCCAAGGCCGCCGGCAAAAGGCCCAAGGTGATCTGTATCGGTCCGGCCGGCGAACAGGTGTCACTGATTTCCGGAATTGCCACGGATCAGGGGCGCCTGGCGGCCCGTTCGGGACTGGGGGCCGTCATGGGGGCCAAGCGCCTCAAGGCCGTCGTTTTGTCCGGCCAAAAACGGATCACGGCCCACAACCGGGTGGAGATGAAACGTCTGAGCCGGATCTGTGCCAAGTGGGTCCGTTTTCAGCCTCCCTTCATTCCGGGCCCCATGACGGCCCTGGTGGGCGCCCTGATGCGGATCATGCCCGCGGTTATCACCCAGGACGGTCTGCTCTACAAGATCCTGCTGAAAAAATGGGGCACGGTGTCCATGAACCAGTTGTCTCCGGAAATGGGAGACGCCCCCATCCAGAACTGGAAAGGCAGCTCCAGGGACTGGGGCTTTCGCAAAAGCTACAGTTCCCATCCCGGTGTGTTCAGCCGGCGGGAGACGGTGAAATTTCACTGCTACGCCTGTCCGCTGGGCTGCGGTGGCATCTGCGCGATGGAGGGTAAATACCGCCATACCCACAAGCCCGAGTATGAAACGGTGCTGTCCCTGGGCGGTTTGTGTCTCAATCAGGACGTGGACAGCATCTTCTATCTCAATGAACTGCTCAACCGGGCCGGGATGGATACCATCTCCGTCGGACACGCCGTGGCCTTCGCCCTGGAATGCTACGAGGCCGGCATCATCAGCCGGGAGGATACCGGCGGTCTGGCGCTCACCTGGGGCAACAGCGCGGCCATGGTGACCCTGGTGGAACAGATGGTGCGGCGGGAAGGCTTCGGCGGCGTGCTGGCCGACGGGGTCCGGCAGGCCGTGTACCGCATCGGCAAGGGGAGCGAGGCGTTCGCCGTCCTTGCCGGCGGCCAGGAGCCGGCCATGCACGACTCGCGCAACGATCCAGGCTTTGCGCTGCACTACTCGGTGGAACCCACCCCGGGGCGCCACACCCTGGGGGCCCACCTGTACTACGAGATGTTTCAACTCTGGAAAGTGGTCCGGGGGGTCCCCAAGATGCCGCCCATGTACTTCAAGGGCAGCAAGTACAGGAACCCCCGACGGCAGGCGGCCATCGGCGCGGCCAACAGCCGGTTCATGACCCTGGTCAACTGTAGTGGTGCCTGCATGTTCGGCGCCTTTCTCGGGGCCAGGCGCTTCCGGCTCTTCGACTGGCTCAACGCCGCCACCGGCTGGGACCTGACGCCCAACGATTACATGGAGCTGGCCGGAGACATCCACACCCTCAAACAGGCCTTCAACGTCAAGCATGGCATCGAGCCGCGGGACTTCAAGATCGGCGACCGGGCCCTGGGCCGGCCCCCCCAGACCGAGGGGGCCAACAAGGGCCGGAGCGTCGAGATCGAGGCGATGATGACCCATTACTGGGAGCAGTTCGGTTGGAACCCGGAAACAGGCAAGCCGGATCCGCGGGTCGTTGAAAAAATGGGCCACGCGGCTTGATTTTCAGACTGAGGAAGCACTCATGGCATATTTCATTACCCGGGACTGTATCGGATGCACCTTGTGCGCCCGGATCTGCCCCACCGAGGCGATCCGGGGCGAAAAAAAACAGCGTCATTGCATTGACGCCGCGCTGTGCATCGAATGTGGCGCCTGCGGGCGGATCTGTCCCAGGCAGGCGGTGCGGGATCCCTTCGGCCGGATGGTGAAGAGAGAAAAAAAGAAAGACTGGAAAAAGCCGGTTTTCAATCTGGATGCCTGCATGGCCTGCGGCATGTGCGTGGATGCCTGTCCGGCGGGATGTCTGGAACTCGGTGCGCCGTCCGGCAAGGACAAAAACGCCTATCCGGTGCTGGCGGATTCCGAGGCTTGCCTCGGTTGTGGTTTTTGCGTCGATGAATGCCCGGTGGACGCCGTCGTCCTGGCCCCTCCGGGAACCTGAAAACAACGTTGGGCAAACCAAGGGAAGGGGCCTTGGGCTTGACGGAGCGGGGGCCTGCAATGACTGAAGAAGAAGCCGCCATCGGCGCGGGAAACGAAAAACACCCGCCGCCGGGGAACACCGACCACGGCCCCAACGGGCAAAAGGGTATCGTCCGGACCCTTTCCGAGGAGTTCCAGCGGCTTGCGGACCGGTCGCAGGATGCCATCTACCAGTTCGACCTCGATTCCCAGACCTTTACCTTTTTCAACAAGTTGTTCCTGGAAGTCTACGGCGCTGACCGGCCCGGCGGCAAGACCCTTTCCCTGGAAAGTGTCTTTGCCCGGGTTCATCCCGATGACCGGTTGCGGGCCCGGGCGGCCCAGCGCGATACCATCAAAAACGGTCTGCGCGAAGGGGAAGTGGACTATCGCATCATCAATCACGATGGCTCCATTCGTTGGGTCCAGGACAAATGGACCATCACCCGGGATGCGGACGGCCAAGCCGTGGCCATCGAGGGGTTCATCCGTGACAACACCCGCCGCAAGCAGGCCGAAGACGAGTTCTTCATCAGCATTCAGAATTCTCCCATCGGGTGTTACATCGTTCAGGACGCCAAATTCGTCTTCGTCAACCCCGAGTTTGCCAGGATCACCGGCTACAGTGAGAGTGCGTTGTTGGGGACCTACCCCCTGGATATCGTCCACCCGGATTTCCGCCAGGAGGTGCGGGCCAACTTTATCCGCATGCTCAAGCGCCAGCGCTATTTTCCCTACGAGTTCCAGATCGTGGACCGCAACGGAGCGATCAAATGGATCGCCGAGACGGCCACGCCGATCCAATTCAAGGACCGGCGCGCCGGGCTGGGCTATTTCATGGACATCACCCGACGCAAGAATGCCGAGAGGGAAAGCCTGGAAAAAGAGAAACTGGAGGCAATCCTGGAACTGGCCGCCGCCGTGGGCCATGAGCTCAACAATCCGTTGCAGGTGATCGTCACCTGCTCGGAACGGTTCAAGAAAATGGTTCAAGGCGATGCGGAGGGGGACAAGCTCCACCAGCTCATGGATAAAAACATCCAGGCGCTGCGTGAAAAGATCCTCAA
>JAQVTF010000021.1:0-9530 GCA_028700185.1 Desulfobacteraceae bacterium
CGATGAGGCCGCGGCCCAGGCGGCCGCTTTCCGCCGCCTCAAAAAACCGGCGCACCAGGTCAAGGCCCTGAACGTGACGCCGGAAGCAACGCTCCGGGTTGGGCAGCACCCACGGATTGTCACCCGCGCCGAAATGATCCAACCACCCCGCATCGGCGCCACGGATCTGTGCCTCATCCGGCGACGGCATCACCGGCGCGTCGCGTGCCGCGGCCCAATGCCGCACGATGTCATCAAGACCGGAGTAAGGCTGGCCAACGATAAAGCGAACGCCCGCTTCCCCCGTCTCGCGATCCAGCCAATCCTTGAGCCCCGTATCGAGGGCCCTCGCCGCCCTCCCCCGGTCCGGGCTGGCCAGCAAGCGGGCCAACCGGATTTCGTCCAGCGCGCGGAGCTCTTCCTCGGGTTTGAAAGGGCTCGTCTGGTCCGGCTGGCGACGAAAAGCCTGTTTCAACGCCGCCCAGTTCTTTTGCAACGCGCCGCGAACGGGAAGTCGGGGCAGGTGGTAATCGTCCAGGGAGATAAAACGCCACAAATCATCCACCGCGGGTTCGGCACCGACCCCACGGGATCGATCCGCGCCATGTTTGGTTTCGTCTCGACGTTCAGCAGCGTCCTGCATGATCTACGAATTTTTCAGCGGAAGGTTGACGGTGGCGGTGCCGTAGCCCGGCCGTCTCGCTTTTTCCCGCATCACCGTGAAGAAGGCAAATCGCGGGCCACGGCGCCATAGAACAACATATAGACACATTGCGGCCTCCGGCGCAACGTGTTACACCACCGGCAGTTGACCACTCGACGGTTTGCCGCCATCATGAAAGATTCCAGTTCATCCGAGCCGTTGTAAAAGCCTCCCCATGATACACATCCACCACAGCAACCGCACCGAGGTCCTGCTGGAACGGTTTGTGGCCATGGCACGACAACCCTTGGCCGACCCCATGGCGCCGGAGACGGTGGTGGTCCAGAACCCGGGCATGGCCCGCTGGCTGGCCCAGCAACTGGCGCTGGAAACAGGAATCGCCGCCAATCTGGACTTTCCCCTGCCGGCCACATTCGTCTGGCGCGTTTACAGCGCCTGGCTACCGGACCTACCGGATGAAACCCGCTACGACCGGGAAGCCCTCCACTGGCGAATCCTGGCGCTGCTGCCCGACTGCCTGTCCCGACCGGCCTTTGCCGAACTGGACCGCTACCTGCAAGAAGACCCCCACGGCCTCAAGGCCTATCAGCTCGCCGGGCGCATTGCCGACGTCTTTGATCAGTACCTCGTGTATCGGCCCGACTGGGTGCTCGACTGGGAGGCAGGTCGGGAAGATCATTGGCAGGCCGTCCTGTGGCGCAAGGTGGCGGAAGGGGTGGGCGGTGTACACCGCGCCGACATCTTCAACGCCTTTCGTCAGGCCGCCGGCCACGACGTCCCGCCCACCGGCAACGTGCCCGAACGGGTGAGTCTCTTCGGGCTCACCGCCCTGGCGCCGGCGCACCTACACGCCTTGGACATTCTGTCCGGTCACCGCCCGGTGCACCTGTTTCTGCTCAATCCCAGCACCGAGTACTGGGCCGACATCCTCGACGACCGGGGCCAGGCCCGGCGGCGGGCCCTGTGGCGCCGCAGCGGAAGCGAGGATTTCAGCGGGCTGCTCGACGTGGGCAACCCGCTGCTGGCCGCCTTCGGCCACACCGGCCAGGGCTTTCTTGATCAACTGCTGGACATCGGCACCCGAGACCACGATGCCTTCGCCGATCCCGGCACGGGAAACCTGCTGGCCTGCCTGCAACACGACCTGCTACACCTGAAGGATCGGCGGGAAGACAAACCGCCGGCCGACCTCGACCCCGATGATCCTTCCGTACAGATTCACGCCTGCCACACCCCCATGCGAGAGGTGCAAGTCCTCCACGATCGCCTTCTGGCACTCTTCGAGACCCTGCCGCACCTGCACCCCCGCGAGGTGGTAGTGATGGCGCCGGATATCGACACCTATGCCCCCCACGTGGCGGCGGTCTTCGACGCCGCCCCCCCACCGTGCTTCATCCCCTGGAGCATGGCCGACCGGCGCCTCACCGCCCGGGAGCCGGTGGTGGAAACCCTGCTGAGCCTGCTGGATTTGCCCGAAATGCGCCTCAGCGCCTCGGAAGTGCTGGGGTTGCTGGAGGTGCCGGCGGTGTGCCGGCGTTTCTCCCTGGACGTCGAGGGATTGGCGCGCATCCGCACCTGGGTGGAAGAATCCGGGATCCGCTGGGGACTGGACGGCGCCATGCGGGCCGCCCTGGGCCTGCCCCACGAGTCGGCCAACACCTGGGAAGCCGGCCTGGCACGCCTGTTTCTCGGTTACGCCATGCCCCCGGAGGAGATCTTCTACGGAAACGTCCTCAGCTATCCGGACGTGGAAGGAAGCGAAGCCAGGGAACTGGGGGTGCTGCAGACCCTGGTGGACCGGTTGACACACTGGCGCGCCGTGCTCGGGACACCAGCCCCCGCCGGGGAGTGGCGCCAGCGGATCAACGGCTTGGCCGATGATTTCCTGGCGCCGGATGCGGATGAAGCCGAAAGCCTCCAGGCCCTGCGACGGACCGTGGAAAGGCTGGGCCAAAGCGCCACCGAGGCCGGCCTGGAGACCGGCCTGGAAACCCGGGTGATCCGCGCCCACCTGGAAGCGCGCTTGGCCGCCGCCGGCGGCGCCCGGCGCTTTCTCCTCGGCGGCGTGACCTTCTGCAACATGATCCCCATGCGCGCCATTCCCTTCCGGGTCGTCTGTCTTTTGGGGCTCAACGACACGGATTTTCCCCGCCGGCAGCAACCGCCCGGTTTCGATCTCATCGCCCGCCATCCGCGGCCCGGGGACCGGTCCCGGCGCCTGGACGACCGCTACCTGTTTCTCGAAGTCCTTCTTTCGGCCCGTGATGTCCTTTACATCAGCTACCTGGGAAACGATGTGCGCGACAACAGCCCCCGGGAGCCATCGGTGGTGGTCAGTGAATTGGTGGACTACATCGACCGGAGCTGGCGACTGCCCGGTGGCGCGATGCCCTCCAGCAACCTGGTCCGACGCCATCCGTTGCAGCCCTTCAGCCCCCGCCTCTTCGACGGCCGGCACCCCGGTCTTTTTTCCTACGATGCCCGCTGGTGCCCGGCGGCCTTGGGCGGAACGGCGCCAGCCCCCCGACCTTTCGCGGCGCACCCGTTGCCGGTCCCCGCAGACCGGGAGCCGGTGGTGGACCTATCGGATCTGGTACGCTTTTTCAGCCATCCGGCCCGCTGGTTCCTCCAGCAGCGGCTCGGCATCCAGTTGCTGGCGGATCAGGGACCGCCGCCGGACGAGGAACCCTTCGACATCGCCGGCCTGGAGCGCTACGGCGCCCGGGACACGCTGGTGGCGGAGATGCTCGCCGGCGAGGGAATCGAAGAGGTGGGCCGCAGGTTGCGCGCCCGGGGCCAACTGCCCCATGCCGCCCCGGGAGAGGCGGCCTGGGCCGAAGTGCTGGAGGGCATGGATCTTGTTGTTCAGCGGGTGCGGGACGCGACGCACCTGCCGGTGGCACCGCTGGAGCTGGACCTCGTGGTGGGCGACGTCCGCTTGCGGGGGTGGCTCAGGGGCCTCACTGAAAGCGGGCGGGTGGCCTTTCGCCCCGCAAAACTGAAAGCCAGGGACCGGGTGCAACTCTGGATCCACCACTTGGCCTTGTGCGCCGCCACGGTGGGCGCCCGGCCGGCGACGAGCCTCCACGTGGCCGCCGACATCGTCCTGCGCCTGAAGCCGGTATCCGATCCAATTCACAGGCTGGCGGATTTAATCACCCTCTGGCGCAAGGGACAGTCGATCCCCCTGCCGTTTTTCCCGGAAACCGCCTATGCCTATGCCGAGGCCCGGGCACGAAGCGGCGATCCGGACAAGGCCTTGGCCGCCTGCCGGCGGGCTTGGCGCGACGACTACAACGCCCGCGGCGAGGCCTTCGACCCGGCGGTTCAACTGGCCTGGCGCGGACAGGATCCCTTGCAGGAGGAATTTCAGCAAACCGCCCTGCGCGTCTTCGAGCCGTTGACGGCCGCCACCGAAGAGGAGCCGCTGACATGACCGATCGGCATCTGGATCCGTTGCGTTTGCCGCTGCGGGGCCATCGGCTCATCGAAGCCAGCGCCGGCACGGGCAAAACCTACACGCTGGTAACGCTCTACCTGCGCCTGCTCCTGGAAGCTGAGCTCGATGTCGCCAATATCCTGGTGGTCACCTTCACCAATGCGGCCACCGAAGAGCTCCGGGGGCGCATCCGCCGGCGCATCGTCGAGGCCGTCGATGCCTTGGACAGCTCCGGCACCGCCGACGACACCCTCGGTGCCATTCTAGACCGTCTGCCGGATCGGCCAGCGGCTCGACGGCACCTGGCCGACATCCTGACCCGCCTGGACGAGGCGGCCGTGTACACCATTCACGGTTTTTGCCAGCGCCTGCTCCGGGAGAACGCCTTCGAAAGCCGGGTCGCTTTCCAGACCGAGTTTGTCACCGATGAAAGTGAGCTGTGCCGCACGGTGGTCACCGACTTCTGGCGGCGCTACGCCGAGTCCCTTTCCGTTCCGGAAGCCCGCTGGCTTCGTCGCCAGTGGCGCACTCCCCTCGATTTGCTCCAGTCACTGGGGCCCCTGATCCGGGACCGCCGGATCCAGATCCTGCCGGATCCGGCCGCCATGTCCCAGGCGGATGATTTCACCGCCCTTGCCGAAGCCTTCGAAGCCCTGAAAGCCGCCTGGGCCACGGATCGCAACGCCGTGACAAGAATCCTGGAAACCAGTGACGGACTTAACCGGCGTTCCTACAGCAAGCCGGTGGTTCGTCGCGCCGTGGCCGTCATGGAAGAAATCCTCGCCGGCGATCTGCCCCAGGCCCTGCCGCCCGAGTTGGACCGCTTTACCCCGGCGCTGTTGAAAGCGCAGACCAAGGCGGGGAAAGCCCCGCCGGACCATCCCTTCTTCCACCGTTGCGCCGCCTTTTCCGAGGTCTTCGAGGTGACCTTGAAAGCCCGCAGGGTGACCCTTCTGGCCGCGGCGCGGGATTTTATCGCCGATGAGATGGTGCGGCGCAAGCGGCAGCGGCAGGTGCTGAGTTTCGACGACCTGCTCCGGCTGGTGGACGAGGCGTTGACCGGCGATGGTGGACCGGTCCTGGCCGCCGCGATCCGGGAACGGTTCCCCGCGGCCCTCATCGACGAGTTCCAGGACACCGATCCGCTGCAGTACCGGATTTTTCAGCGGATCTATCCCTGGAAGGACGCTTCCAATCTTTTCCTCATCGGCGATCCCAAACAGGCGATCTACAGCTTCCGCGGGGCCGACATCTTCACCTACATGCAAGCCAAGAACGATGCCGGCCCCCGGCGTATCTACACCCTGGGCACCAACTGGCGCTCGGCCACCCACCTGGTGGCGGCGGTGAACCACCTCTTTTCCACCGCCCAGCGGCCGTTCGTCTACGATCAACACATCCCTTTTGTCCCGGTAAACGCCGGTCCCCAGGCCGACGCGCACCCCCTGAGAATAGACGGGCAGATTCCCACGCCACTGTCCTTCTGGTTTCTCCAAGCCTCCGGCCGTCCCCAAACCCGAAACGGGGCTATCACCGCCGACGCGGCCCGGGAGGCGGCCGCCACGGTCTGTGCCGACCAGATCGCCCGGCTGCTGGCCCTGTCGGCCCGGGGCCGGGCCCTACGGGGAGATGCCCCCCTGCAAGCCGGCGACATCGCCGTGTTGGTGCGCAGCCACAATGACGGCCTCTGGATCCAGCGCGCCCTGCGCGTCCGGGGCATCGCCAGCGTCAGCCTCAGCCAGCAAAGCGTCTTTGACACCCTTGAGGCCGAAGCCCTCCAGCAGGTGCTCATGGCCGTCAACGATCCCGGCAACGAGGGCCGTTTCAAGGCGGCCCTGGCCAGTACGCTCCTCGAGTGGCCCGCCGAGGAAATCCTCGCCCTCGATGACCAGGCACTGAAAAGGGAAGCGATCCTCAACCGGCTCCACGCCTACCGGCGTCTCTGGCTGCGCCACGGTTTCCAGCGGGCCTTTTTCGCCCTCATCGACGGTGAAGCCATCCTGGCGCGATTCCAGGCGGATCCGGACGGCCAACGACGATTGACCAACCTCCTGCACCTGGGAGAGCTGCTCCAGGCCGCCTCCCGGCAGTTCGCCGGCCCCGAACGGCTCCTGCGCTGGCTGGCCGACCAGCGCTGCGGCCTCGGTGCCGACGATGAACGGCTGCTGCGCCTGGAAAGCGACGACGCCCTGGTGCAGATCGTCACCATCCACAAGAGCAAGGGACTGGAATACCCGGTGGTATTCATTCCTTTTCCCTGGGCCGGCGGCATGATAGGCCGCGGCCCCGTGGTGTTTCACGCCCCGGCGCCGCCCTACCCGGTGTATCTGGACCTCGGTTCCGATCATCTGGAGAACCACCAGACGTTGGCGGCAGCCGAAGACCTGGCTGAACGGCTGCGGCTGCTCTACGTCGCCGTGACCCGGGCGCGGCACCTGTGCGTCCTCACCTGGGGCCGCATCAACAACGCCGAACACTCGGCCCTGGCCTGGCTCCTGCACCCGGATCCCGGGCAGGACCCGCCCCGAAGCCTCATGGCGGATCTCACCGAGGAAGAGATCCGGGAGTGCCTGGAGGCCCTGACCATCGGAGCCGCCGGGGCCATCGAGATCAAAACCGTTGCCCAAGAGCCTGCGCCGGCGGCGGAACCACCTGTTAAAAAAGAAAAAACTTTTTCGGCGCGCCCGTTTACCGGCCGCGTTGCCGACGACTGGCGGTTGACCAGCTACTCGGGCCTGCTGGCCGGCAGGGACGTGGAGCGACCGGACCACGACCCCGAAGCACCGGCGCCATCCACCGACACGCCCAGCGCAACGGTGGACGCCGTCTTTCGTTTTCCCCGCGGCCCCGTGGCGGGCCAGTGCCTCCACGAACTGCTGGAAACCCTCGATTTTCCCAACGCCAAAGGACCAGACCTGGCCGAGACCGTCCAGAGGCAACTGGCCCGGTATGCCATCGACGACGCCTGGCAGCCGGTTGCCGCGGAGATCGTGTGCCGAACCCTGGACACCGCCCTGGACGCCGATGGACTGCGCCTGAGGGCCATCGGCCGCCCTCACCGCCTCGACGAGATGGAATTCCACTTTCCCCTGGCCCCTCTGGACCCGGCCCGCCTGGCTGGCGTTCTGGCGGATTTCGCCGACTACCGGAGCGCTGGGCAGGGGCTGCACTTCGACCCGGTGCGGGGGCTGATGAAAGGCTTTATCGACCTGGTTTTCCGCCACCGGGGTCGCTACTTCATCGCCGACTACAAGTCCAACCACCTCGGCGACCACCTCCAGGATTATGGCCCGCGACCAATCCGCGACGCCATGGCCGCCCACCGCTACGACTTGCAGTCCCTGGTGTACACCGTGGCCCTGCACCGCTACCTGGCCCTTCGCCTGACCGGCTACCGCTACCCGGACCATTTCGGCGGAGTGTACTATCTGTTTCTCCGGGGCATGCATCCGGACCACGGGCCGTCCCGGGGGGTGTTTTTCCACCGGCCGGATCCGGACCTGGTGGAGGCCCTGGACCGAATGTTCGCCGGAAAAACCGCACCCAGGAGCGGACGATGACCGCCGGCCTGCTGGAAATAATGAACCCCTTCAACGCCCTGCGTGACCTGGACCGGCATTTCGCCCGGTGGATCGGCGTGCTTTCCGGAGACACCGCCGAACCACTGGCCCTGGCGGCGGCCCTGGTCAGCCAACGGCTCGGGGAGGGCGACGTATGCGTGGATCTCGCCCGCTTTGCCGGTCGCCGTCTCTTTACCGCCCCGGAGGCCGAAAACGGGGTGCCGGCCCCGGATCTGAAGCCCTGGATCGATGCCCTGCACCGCTCCACCGCCGTGGGGACTCCGGAGACCCCCACCCGCCCCTTGGTCCTGGACGGGACCCGGCTCTACCTTGCCCGCTACTGGCACTTCGAGAAAACCTTGGCCGATGGCCTGCACCGCCTGGCATCGGCACCGGTGCCCGTGGCCCTCGACCGGCTCGCGCCGGCGTTGAATCGCCTGTTCCCGCAAGTTAATGCCCCGGGAGAACCCGACGGCCAAAAGACCGCGGCGGTCCTGGCGGCCCTGCGACATCTGTGCATCGTCTCCGGCGGCCCCGGCACCGGCAAGACCCATACCGTGGCCGTCATCCTGGCCCTCATCGCCGAACTGGCCGGGCCCCCTTTTCCACGGATGGTGCTGGCGGCCCCCACCGGCAAGGCGGCGGCCCGCCTCACCGAATCCATTCGCAAAGCCCGTGAGGGATTACCGGTGGCCGCCGAGGTCCGGGCCGCCATCCCCACCGAAGCCATGACCCTGCATCGGCTGATCCAGGTCCGACCGGGGCGGGCCAACCCCGGCCACGGCCCGGACAACCCGCTGCATCTGGATCTGCTGGTCATCGACGAGGCGTCCATGATCGACCTGCCGCTGATGAGCCGAACGGTGGCCGCCCTGCCGGACCACGCCCGACTCATCCTGCTGGGCGACAAGGATCAGCTCGCCTCGGTGGAAGCCGGCAACGTCTTTGCGGACCTGTGCGCCAAACCCGGCCGCGGCTACAGCCCGGCCCTGTGCGCCGTGCTGAAGCGCTGCGCCGCCGACAACGGCCCGGAAAATCCGGCGGCCACGGCGCTGGGAGACTGTCTGGCGCTGTTGGAAAAAAGCTACCGTTTCGGTCCGGACAGCGGCATCGGCGCCCTGGCCCGCGCCGTGCGCACCGGCGCCGACCCGATGCCTGTTTTCGAGGCCGGCACCGAGGATGCGGTCCATGTCGCTTCCGACCCGGCCCGTCCGCCAGGCGCCCCGGCGGCGGCCATCCACGCTTTCAGCACCATCTTTAGCGCTGCTGATCCCGCCCAGGCCCTGGCCTGCCTGGAAGACTTCGTTATTCTATGCGCCACCCGCGAAGGGGCCGCCGGCGTGGTGGAGAGCAACCGCAGCATCGAAACGGGACTGAAATCGGCAGGGCTGGCGGTGGAACCAGGCGGCATGTACCGGGGGCGACCGATCCTGGTCAGCCGCAACGACTACCAGCTTGGGGTGTTCAACGGCGACATCGGCATCCTCTGGCCCGATCCGGCCGATGGGGTGCTGCGGGCCTGGTTCCGGCAGGCGGACGGCGGGTTGAAAAAAATTTCCCCCGGCCGCCTGCCGCCCCACGAAACCGCCTTTGCCATGACCGTTCACAAAGCCCAAGGGTCGGAATTCGACCGGGTCCTGCTGCTGCTGCCTGATCGCGACCTGCCGGTCCTCTCCCGGGAACTGCTCTACACCGCCGCCACCCGGGCCCGGCGGCATATCGAGATCCGGGGATCCGCCAGCCTGATCCGCAAAACGGCGTCCCGCACCGCCGAACGCGTCTCCGGCCTGGCGGAAAAGCTGTGGCATCGGCCGCAACGCCGCCCGCCGGCTTGAAGCGCCCTTTGGCCTCAGGCCCTCAGCACGATTGGAGCCCCTGAAGCAGCGCC
>JAQVTF010000021.1:9630-19941 GCA_028700185.1 Desulfobacteraceae bacterium
CCCGCACCGCCGAACGCGTCTCCGGCCTGGCGGAAAAGCTGTGGCATCGGCCGCAACGCCGCCCGCCGGCTTGAAGCGCCCTTTGGCCTCAGGCCCTCAGCACGATTGGAGCCCCTGAAGCAGCGCCGCAGCGCCGCGCCGCACTGCGCACCAAGCGGGCGATGCGGGCGTAATCCTCGGTGGTTTGGCCCCTGCCGCTATGCGTTTAAAGCCAATATTCCCTTGACACGCAAATTGGCAGGCGCTTAAAATTTCGGCTAAATGAAATCGTATTGAAAACCCGAAGCATTGAACCTCCACAAAAGGGGAGAATTGGCTCATGCTGAAAAATTTTCGCAATGCCACCCTGGCCCTGGGAATCGCAGTCTACCTGATGTGCCTGTGGACATCCCCCGCCGCCGCGGGCTTGATGGGCTCCAGCCTGTCCAGCGGGTCTCCGTCCGGATCGATGCGAATGGTGGAAATCGAGAAGATTCAGAAGGCCCTGGAGCAGGAAATCGTCACGGACAAGCTCGTCGCCTGCGGCATGAACCCCGCCGAGATCGAGAGCAAACTTTCCCGGATGACCGACGACCAGATCCATATGCTAGCCCAAGCCTCGGACAATGTCCTTGCCGGCGGCGATGGCATCGGGGTGGTCATCGGGGTCTTGGTCATCATTCTGCTGGTCGTCGTGATCATGAAGCTGCTGAACAAGGAAATTATCATCCGGTAGCCGACAATTGAAAAAATTCTGCCTGCTGGCCCTCCTCTTTTGCCTTTTTTGCCTTGGATGGCCAAGCCATCCAGGGGCGCGAATCATCGAGGGGGTGCCCTTTTTCAAGCAGGAGCGGCATCAGTGCGGCGCCGTGGCCCTGGCCGCCGTCTTTGCCTATTACGACCACACCGTTTCTCCCCATCGGATCAGCCGGGCAGTCTACAACGAAACCCTGGGGGGGGCCTTGCTGCCCGACCTTGAAAACTACGCCGCCGGCCGGGGGTTTGAAACCGAGTCCGGCCAAGGCGACCTGGATCTGATCAAGAAAAGCGTTCTTGACCGAAAACCGGTGATCGTTCTCATCGACGACGGCGTCTGGCTGGCCAGCCGCCCCCACTACATCGTTGTTTTCGGTTTCAATGAAAAAGGGGTCATCGTTCATGATGGAACCGACCCGTCGGTTCTGATGGATTATGGAACTTTCGAGAAAAGATGGCGGCGCCTGGGCAACCCATACCTCATCGTTCATCCATGAAGATATCGTGGATCGCAGCGGCCCTGCTGTGCCTGACGGGGTGCGCCATGCTCGGGATCCATCTGGTCGAGGATTCGCTCACGGCCGCCGACCACAACGACCTGGGATTCTCCTATGAAGCCCAGGACCGTCTGGAATTGGCCGAGAAGCAATACCAAAAGGCCGCCCGGAAAGACAAGGACTGGCACACCCCCTGTTTCAACCTGGGGAATGTCTACTACAAAATGGGCCAACCGGAAAAAGCGGCAGCCTACTACCGGCTTAGCCTGAAAAGAAAACCCGACCATGCCGACAGCATGAACAATCTGGCTTTCGTGCGGATGCAGCAGAAACGCTACCATCAGGCACGCCGGTGGATCGATCGCGCCATCGCCATCGAGGCCAAACCCGAGTACCTGGATACCCGCCAAAAAATCCTTCAACAGGGCGCGAAAGAATCCAAGAAGTAATTTTGTCAAACAGACATGACCGGCCTCGGGAAAACCGGGACCATTTCTGACGGCCTGCGACGCACGTTGTGCTGCAAGCCGTCAGAAAACAATACCGGCATACCCCACGAAGCTCGGCCCCGGACTCTTTTCGTAGCTGGTGGTGTACGCCAACAGATGAGCGCTATCCGCACCGAGGCGCCGTCCGGTTTCGATGGCGGCGGCCGCCGCCCCGGCACAACAGGCGTTATGGTGGCGCAGGGCCTCCTGGATCACCGCATCGGGATCCAGGCGCAACATGGCTTCCACCATGCGCCGGTCGTTTTCGTCCTTCACCCAGGCCAGTGCCGCGGGACCACTGCCCCGGGATGTAAAACCGTAATTGGGGCCATAATGGGTCAGGTCGGTGGAGCCGATGACCTTGATGCGTCGGCCCAGGGCGGCGGCTTGGGCCGCCACCTGGCGCGCCAGGGTCAAGGTGCCGGCCGTCGGCGGCACGCCGATGGGCAACAGCCGGACATCGCCGAAAAAATGACGAATGAACGGGAGCTGAAGTTCGATGGTGTTGTCCTGGACGAAGCGCCGGGCCGTTTCCACCACGAAGTCGAATTCGGTGGTGAGCCGGCCGGCCAACTCGCTGTCGATCTCCAGCCGCCCGAGGGGCGTTTCCCATGCGCCCTCGGCCATGATGTAGTTGGCCCCCTCCGGCGGCAGGTGCATCCCATAGACCACCACCGTGTCCGGCGACTCCCCTTCGGCCAGGGCATGAATCACATTGCAGGCCACGGCCCCCGAAAAAACCCAGCCGGCGTGGGGCACGATGCCGCCCACCCGACGACCCGGGGCGGGGGGGCTCACCGCCGGGTCGTGCAGAAATGTCTGGATCTGGCGGCGGCATTCGTCCGCCGTGGCCGGGTACCAACTCCCGGCCAGAATCGGTTCGCGAACGTCCATGATCGCCTCCTGTGGTCGATTGGTTTGAGTCTTCAGGCGATGAATCGTCTCCGGTTTCCTTTCCAACAATGATGATTATGATACACTGAATCTGAAACCAACGGCAAACTCGGGGTCGCCTCGTCGTCCCCGAGTCTCGTCATATACGGAGGGACATGCCATGTGGGACTACACCGAAAAAGTCAAAGACCATTTTCTCAATCCGCGCAACGTGGGCAGGATCGAAGAGGCCGATGCCGTGGGTGAAGTCGGCTCGCTGGCCTGTGGCGATGCCTTGACCCTGTACCTCAAACTCGATGACCAACAGCGCATCCAGGATGCCAAGTTCCAGACTTTCGGCTGTGCCAGCGCCATCGCCTCCTCCTCTGCCCTCACCGAGATGGTCAAGGGCAAGACCCTGGAGGAGGCGCGTGAGATCACCAACGAACACATCGCCGAATACCTCGGCGGTCTGCCCAAGGAAAAGATGCACTGTTCGGTGATGGGCCGCGACGCCCTGGAAAAGGCCATCTCCTGCTACCTGGGCGAGCCTGACCGCAAAACGGAAGGCCAGGTGGTCTGCGAGTGCTTCGGGGTCACCGACGTACAGATTCGCGAAGCGGTGGCGGATCACCAGCTCAAGAGCATCGAGGATGTCACCGACTATCTCAAGGCCGGCGGCGCCTGCGGCAACTGCCACGAGAAGATCCAGGAGATCATCTGGGAAACCCTGGGGCTCCCCGATCCGGTGAAAAAACCGCCGGCCATGACCAACATCCAGAAGATCCGGCGCATCGAGGAAACCCTGGAAAACGAGATCCGGCCGGCGCTCAAGAAGGACGGGGGGGACATCCAACTGGTGGACGTGGACGGCAACCGGGTGCTGATCAAGCTGCGCGGCGCCTGCGCCACCTGCAAGCTGAGCCAGGCGACCCTGAAAGACTTCGTCGAAGCCCGCCTGCGTGAAACCGTCACCCCGGAACTGGTGGTGGAGGAGGTGCCCTCATGAACCCCATCTATCTGGACAACAACGCCACCACCCGGGTGGCGCCCGAGGTCATCGAGGCCATGCTGCCCTATTTCGGCGAGCGCTACGGCAACCCCTCGAGCATGCACGCCTTCGGCGGTGACGTGGCCGCCGACCTGCGCCGGGCGCGCAACCGGCTCGCCGAGCTGCTCGGGGCCAAGCCGGATGAAATTGTCTTCACCAGTTGCGGCACCGAAAGCGACAGCACGGCGATCTGGTCCGCCCTGCGCACCCAACCCGAACGCCGCCATTTCATCACCAGCCGGGTGGAGCACCCGGCCGTGAAGAACCTGGCCGAATGGCTGGCGCAAAACGGATACCGGGTCACCTTCGTGCCGGTGGATGCCGACGGCCGTCTGGACGTGGACTATTTCAAAAAACACCTCACCGAAGAGACCGCCATCGCCAGTATCATGTGGGGCAACAATGAAACCGGGGTGATGTTTCCCGTGGAAGAGCTGGCCGCCCTCTGCCATGAGCGCGGGGTGATGTTTCACACCGACGCGGTGCAGGCGGTGGGCAAGGTGCCCATCGACCTGAGCCACAGCCGCATTGACATGCTCTCGTTGTCGGGCCACAAACTCCACGGTCCCAAGGGAATCGGGGCCTTGTACGTGCGCGAGCGAACCACTTTCGCCCCCTTTCTGCGCGGCGGCCACCAGGAACAAGGCCGGCGCGCCGGCACGGAAAACACCGCCGCCATCGTGGGGCTGGGCCGGGCGGCCCAATTCGTCGCCGAGCACATGGCCGAGGAAAACACCCGGGTGCGGGCCTTGCGCGACCGGCTGGAAAACGGACTGCTCAAACGGGTACCGGACACTTACGTCAACGGTGCTGGGCAAGACCGGCTGCCCAACACCACCAGCATCGGCTTCGATGCGGTGGAAGGCGAGGCGATCCTGCTCATGATGGACCGGTACGGCATCTGCGCCTCCTCCGGTTCGGCCTGCACCAGCGGCTCGCTGGAACCCAGCCACGTGCTGCGCGCCATGAACGTGCCCTTCACCCGGGCCCACGGTTCCATCCGCTTCAGCCTGAGCGTGTTCAACACCGACGCCGACGTCGATCTGGTCCTGGAAAAACTGCCGCCGATCATCGAACGGCTGCGTCAGATGTCTCCCTTCTGGAAGGGACCGTCACAGGTGGCCTGCCCGACCACCTGACCTGTCCGGGCGGACGCTTCGTTCAAGCTGTTCCACTGGAATCAAGAGAGGAGGGATATTACCGCCTGAGGGGCTCGGAAAACCCCATTTCCCACCATCCTGTCGCAGAGATGCTCACATCAGTCCGGAACCGCCGGGCGAAAGGAGAATCATTTCATGGATAGGATCACCCTCGAAGAATTGAAAGAGACCTTTCTGGAAGCCCGTTTCCCGTGGTGCGTCTCGATTTACATGCCCACCCACCGTGCCGGAAGGGAGGCGGAGCAGGACCCGATCCGCTTCAAGAACCTGCTCCGCGAAACGGAAAATCGATTCCTGACGCAAGGTCTGCGCAGCCCCGAGGCCCGCGAGCGGATCAAGGAGGCCCATCAACTGCTGCAGGACGGCGGTTTTTGGAAACGCCGCAGCAACGGGTTGGCGGTGTTCCTTTCCGACGAGGGCCTGCGCGCCTTCCGCCTGCCGGTACCTTTCGAAGAAACCCTGGTGGTCTCTGATCGATACCACGTCAAACCCCTGTTGCCGCTGCTCACCCGCAACAACCGTTTTTTTATCCTGGCGCTGAGCCAAAACCAGATCCGACTGCTCGAGGCCACCGACCATACGGCATTCGAAGTCGAACTGGAAGGATTGCCCCTGAGCCTTGCCGAATCCGTCCCAGACATCGCTTCGGACCGGTCGTTGCAGTTTCACACCGGCACGCCGCCGGGCGCCGGGCAGCGGGCAGCCATGTTCTTCGGACACGACATCAGCAAGGAAAACAAGGACAAACTGCTGCGCTGGTTTCGGATGATCGACCGAAAAATCCGCGAGGTGATGGGGGACGCCAAAGCCCCACTGGTGCTGGCTGGCGTCGATGCGCTCTTTCCGCTCTATCGGGAAGCCAGCACCTATGCCCCTCTGCTGGACGAGGGGCTCCCCGGGAACCCGGAAAGCTTGAAACCGGAGGATCTTCACAGCCAAGCCTGGCCCCTGGTGGCACCGGTTTTCGAAAAATCACAGGAGGAAGCCGGCGCCCGCTACCGCCAGCTCTTCGGCACCGGTCAGACCACCAACGAGGTGAAGGAAGCGGTGCTGGCCGCCCATCATGGACGCGTGGAGACCTTGTTTGTCGCCGTTGGCGTCCAGGTCTGGGGTCGCTACGACCCCCGGCACCAGCACTGTGACATCCACCCGTTGCCGACGCCCGGGGACGAGGATCTGCTTGATCTCACGGCCATTCAAACCCTGCTCAGGGGAGGAATCGTCTACGCGGTGCCACCGGACCAGGTCCCCGACCAGCAGCCGTTAGCGGCCGTGTTCCGGTTCTAGGGCCAACCTCACGAGAATCGTCCCGATAGCGAATTCATCGTCTCCATCAAAGGGGGAAGAAAACGACATGGATCAGTTAAAAGTTCGCGATCTCATGATGCCCTTGGCGGCATTTCCCAAGATCGCCGACAGCGCGAGTTTTTACGAAGCGCTGGCGGCCCTGGAAACAGCCCAGGAAAATTTTCTGTCCGGCAGATCCAGGCAACGCATTTTGCTGGTGGAAAACAGCGCGGGAAAAGTCATCGGGAAAATTTCGCCCATCGATCTATTTCGGGGCCTGGAAACCAACTACAGTCGGATCAATGTCGAAGAGACCATCAAGCGTCTCGGCATGCATTATATCTGGAAGTCGATGCAAAAAGACTACGGCCTGTGGGAGGATCCTTTCAAGGATCTTTGCCGCAAAGCGGTGGACGTACATGTCCGGGACTTCATCAAGCCGCTTCAGGCAGGTCAGATCGTTGGGGCCGACGAAGACCTGACCAAATGCTTTCACCTGTTCGTGATGAACCGCCACGACTCGTTGTTTGTTGAGGAAAAAGGGAACTTGGTGGGATTGCTTCGTTTTTCGGACGTTTTCAAGAGAGTTTCCCAGACGATGAAGCGCTGCACCACGGAACCGGCAACCAACGGGTGAGCGGTATCACGGCTGGCCCGGTCGTTTTCGGACGGGGCCAGCCGGGCCTTTCACGCGGATTGCTTGGCGCTGATCGCTTCCCTGAGCCAAGCCAGCCAAGGCGCGAACCCCTCACCGGTCTTGGCCGACAGTTCGAAGATGGCCATGTCCGGGTGGATCTGGCGGATGTTGTCCACGGCCAACTGCCGGTCGTAGTCGAGATAGGGCAGCAGGTCGATCTTGTTGAGCAGGGTGGCCTGACAAAGGCGGAACATCAACGGGTACTTGATGGGTTTTTCCTCACCCTCGGTGGTACTGAGGATTACCACCCGCCGGTCCTCGCCGATATCGAACTCCGCCGGACAAACGAGGTTGCCCACGTTTTCCACGATCAACACATCGAGATCGTCCAGCGGCAGCTCGGCGGAGGCCCGCTCGATGACATGGGCCGCCAAGTGGCAGTCGCCGCCGAACTCGTCGGTGTTCACCTGCACCACCGGCGCACCGGAAACGGACAGACGATCGGCGTCCAGGGTGGAGCAGATGTCCCCCACGATCACCGCGCAACGCAGCTCGGGCATCAGCGCCTCCAGGGTCCGCATCAGAACGGTGGTCTTACCTGAACCCGGTGAGCTCATCACGTTGAGCACGAAGATGTGGTGGGCGGCGAACAGTCGCCGGTTGGCCTCGGCCATGCGGTCGTTGGCGTCCAGCACCCGGCGCACCACCTTGATTTCCCGGCCGCCGCCGCTGCGGATTGTTTCGTGGTCCGGATGCTCATCTGCCGGATGGGGATGATGGTGAGGCCGGCCGTGGTCATGGTGGCGACGCATCGGGGTGTAAAAGAGGGAAAACGGCATCGGTGTTGTCCTTTTTGCCTTCGAATACATGAGAATCGCTGGAAACGATTCCGGCGGTCAGTCGCCTTCTTTTTCTTCCAGTTCGATGGAACGGATATCCAGCTCCCGCCCCGAGACGACTTGGATGCGGGGGCTATCGCAGGCCGGGCAGCGAAACACCGGCTCCTCGATGGTCCACTCGTTGCCGCACTGGAGGCAACGGGCCACCACGGGCACTTCCTCGATGTTGAGCGACGCCCCTTCCAGGGGCGTCTCCCGGCTGGCCACCTGGAAACAGAAGCGCAGGCTATCGGGCACCACCGCCGACAGTTTTCCAACGGTGAGGTTGACCCGTTGCACACGCGCTCCTTTCAGATCGGCGGGAATCGAAGCCGTGGCGATGTCGATAATTTCCAGAGCCAAGCCCATTTCGTGCATGAAAAGCCTTTGCGTCGCACCGAAACCAAGGGATTGAAAGGATCCAACGGGTAAAGAGGAAATCTAAGAACCAAGTTTCCAGTTTCAAGGGGGGATGGGAAGCCCCCGCCTATCCGAATACCCGCGCGCACATTTCGCCCAGGGTGCCCAGATCCTCGCAGACCTGGATCCCACTCTGCCGCATGGCGGCAATCTTGCCTTCGGCGGTGCCGCTGCCCCCGCTGACGATGGCGCCGGCGTGGCCCATGCGGCGGCCCGGGGGCGCGGTGAGACCGGCGATGAATCCCACCACCGGTTTGCTGCCGTTGGCCGCGATCCAGGCCGCGGCCTCTTCCTCGGCCGAGCCGCCGATCTCTCCCACCATCACAATCCCCCGGGTTTCCGGGTCCGCTTCAAAGGCGCTGAGGCAGTCGATGAAGTTGGTGCCGTTGACCGGGTCGCCGCCGATGCCGATGCAAGTGGTCTGGCCGATGCCCTGGCCGGTGAGCTGATGTACCACTTCGTAGGTCAAAGTGCCACTGCGGGAAACGACCCCGATGGGGCCGCCGGGTTTGTGGATGACCCCGGGCATGATGCCGATCTTGCAGGCACCGGGGGTGATGATACCGGGACAGTTGGGCCCGATCAGACGCACCGGCTTGTTTTGAATATAATTTTTCACCTTCAACATGTCCATCACCGGTATGCCCTCGGTGATGGCCACGATGACCGACACGCCGGCCTCGGCCGCTTCGAGAATGGCATCGGCGGCAAAGGGGGGCGGCACGAAAATCAGGCTGCAGTCGGCACCGGTGGCAGCGACGGCCTGACGCACCGTGTCGAAAACCGGCACTTCATCCATCTGCTGGCCGCCCTTGCCCGGGGTAACCCCAGCCACCACCCGGGTACCGTAAGCAACGCATTGGCGGGTGTGAAATTGCCCCTCGCGCCCGGTGATTCCCTGCACCAAAACCCGGGTGTTCTGATCAACGAAAATGCTCATTGGAAATCCTTTCCAAAATTCGAGTCCCTGGAATGACGAAAATGCACCAGAATTCAGAAGCCGCACCGCTCCGCCTGTCCGAACGGCCGGTTCCGCCAACTTCGGTCGCTTCAGTCACGCCTCACTTTATTCATTTTAGTCACTTCACAATCGCCGCCACCTTGGTCGCCGCATCCTTCAGATCCACCGCGCTGGTGAGATCGAGGCCCGATTCGGCCAGGATGTGACGGCCCTCCTCGACGTTGGTGCCTTCCATGCGCACCACCACCGGCACGTTGATGCAGGTCTTTCGCGCGGCTTCCACCACCCCCTGCGCCAGCACGTCACAACGCAGGATGCCGCCGAAGATATTGATCAGAATGCCGCTCACGTTGGGGTCCGAAAGGATGATGCGAAAACCGTTTTCCACCATCTCGGCGCTGGCGCCGCCCCCAACGTCCAAAAAATTGGCCGGCGAAGCTCCGGCACGTTTGATGATGTCCATGGTGGCCATGGCCAAACCGGCCCCGTTCACCATGTTGCCCACGTTGCCGTCGAGCTTGATGTAGTTGAGGTGATGCGCGCTGGCCTCGACCTCCAGTGGATCCTCCTCGTCCAGATCCCGGAAATCGAGGATATCCTTGTGGCGATACAGGGCGTTATCGTCAAAATTGACCTTGGCATCCAGGGCCAGAACCCGGTCATCGGCGGTGAGCACCAGCGGATTGATCTCCACCAGGGAACAGTCCAGCTCGACAAAAAGCCTGAACAGATTCGTGAGCAGCTTCGTAAACGGCTTCATCGCCGCCGCCGGCAGGTTCAGGCCGAAGCCGACCTCGCGCACATGGAAGGACTGGAGGCCGATGAGGGGATCGACCCATACCTTGACGATTTTTTCCGGCGTTTCGGCGGCCACCGTCTCGATGTCCATCCCGCCGGCCTCGCTGGCCATGATGAGATATTTGGCGCTGCCCCGGTCCGGCAGGAGGCTCAGGTACAACTCCTTGGCGATGTCAAGGCCCTGTTCTACCAGCACCTTTTTCACCAACCGGCCTTCCGGTCCGGTCTGGTGGGTCACCAGGGTCATGCCGAGAATCTCCCCGGCCACCGTCGCCACCTCTTCGCGGCTGCGGGCCAGCTTCACGCCACCGCCCTTGCCGCGGCCGCCGGCGTGAATCTGGGCCTTGACCACCACCGGGTACCCCCCGAGGTCCTCGGCCGCCGTTGCGGCCTCTTCCACCGAAAAGGCGGCGCGACCCGTCGGGATGGGAACATCGAACCGGCCGAAGAGTTCCTTGGCCTGGTATTCGTGGATTTTCATTTTTAACTCCTTGTGAAACTTTTGGGAAAAGGACGCAAAGGACTT
>JAQVTF010000021.1:20041-29661 GCA_028700185.1 Desulfobacteraceae bacterium
CATCCCCCACATTCTTGGCCACGCTGACGATCATGCCGGGCATGGGTGCCGTCATCGGGGTCCCGTCGGCGTCCGCAGCGGGTGCCGGCGTCGGTTTGGCCGCTTCCGGCTTGGGGGCAGCCGCCGGTTGGGGCGCCGGGGCCGCTGGCGCCGGCTTGGGCGCCGCCGGCATGGGGGCCGAGGCCGGCATTTGCTGAATGTAGTTGAGCACCGGGCTGCCGCCCACCTCGTCCACCCCCACTTCGAAGTAATCGCCGTCCACGAAGACGTTGAAGGTCCGCGCGGCGGCGCTCTTCTCCGGAGCTTCCTTCCGGGGTTTTTCCACCAGCTCGCCAGCCAGCGCCTTCTTCACCAGCTCCTGGCGTTGGCGGACCTTCTCCAGGGTGATGGGACGCACGTCCTCGGGCACCGGCTCCTTGCCGTACTTCCAGTTCAGGAAGCGCTTGCCCGTCACCGGGTACAGGGCATAGATGAGCAGGTCGTCGGTGTCCACCGCCAGAGCCCCGATCTCCTCCCTGGCCTTGGACAGCTCGGGGGCCAGGACTTCGGCCGGACGGCAGGTGATGGGCTCCTCACCCCGGGCATAGCCCTTCAAGGCCTTCTTTTGCACCTCCGGGTCGATGGGAATGGCCGTCTTGCCGTACAAGCCGTAGCACAGATCCTTCACCTGGGCGGTGATCATCTTGTAACGCTCGTTCTCGTCGTCGAAGAGCACATTGTTGACCGTCTGGATGCCCACGATCTGGCTGGTGGGGGTCACCAGGGGCACCTGGCCCAGTTCCTTGCGCACCCGGGGCAACTCCCGGTACACGTCGTCGATGCGGTCCAGGGCGTCCATCTCGCGCAGTTGATTGACCAGATTGCTCAGCATCCCGCCCGGCGTCTGGTGCAGCAGCACATTGATGTCGATGATGGACATCTTGGTGTCATCGAGCAGGTGCCGGTACTTGGGCATCACCTGTTTTTCCAGGATCTCGTTGATCCGGGCCAGCAGCCGGATGTCGAATCCGGTGTCCCGATCGGTGCCCAGCAGGGCCATCACCAGCGGCTCGATGGCCGGATGGCTCGTCCGGAAGGCATACGGCGACATGCAGGTATCCACGATGTCCACGCCGGCTTCGATGGCTTTCAGGTGGCTCATGGCGCTCATGCCCGAAGTGAAATGGCTGTGCAGGTGCACCGGCACCGTCACCACCGCCTTGATCGCCTTGATGATGTCGTAGGCATCGTAGGGGGCGATGAGCCCGGCCATGTCCTTGATGCAGACGCTGTCGGCCCCCATGGCTTGTAATTCTTTGGCCTTGGAGACGTAGTAGTCGATGTTGTACACCTCGCCGCCGAGGCGCGGTTCGGTGAGGCTGTAGCAGATGCAGCCCTGGAAATGCTTACCGCAGCGCTTGATCACCGGTACCACCGTCTCAAAATTGCGGTAGTCGTTGAGGGCATCGAAGGTGCGGAAGATGTCCATCCCGTTTTCCGCCGTTCGTTCCACGAAGGCCTCGGCCACGTCATCGGCGTAGTTCCGGTAGCCCACCAGGTTCTGGCCGCGCAGCAGCATGGAAAAGGGCGTCTTCTTGATGTAGCGCTTCAGGGTGCGGATCCGCTCCCAGGGATCCTCGTTCAAAAACCGGTGCATGGTATCGAAGGTCGCGCCACCCCAGACCTCCATGGCCCAGAAGCCCACCTGGTCCATCAGCTCGGCCACCGGAATCATGTCCTCGGTCCGCCCCCGGGTGGCAAACAGGCTCTGGTGTCCGTCGCGCAGGCTCAAGTCCTCGATCTTCACCGGGTTATCCGCCTTGGGCCGATCCGGTGCGTAGTTCATCGCCGTCATTTTCAGCTGGTCGTGGTCGCTCATTGGATTCTCCTTATCAAAATGACTAAAATGTGGAATGACTAAAAGGACTAAGCAAGCGTTGATCCGCCAGCGCCTTCCTTTTGAAAATTTTAGTCAATTTAGTCATTTTAAATTCTCAATTTTTATCTGAGCCTTGCCCCGGCAAAGGCCCGCCACTGCATCAGGTTGCGTAGTTCCATCTGCTGCTGCCGGCCGTTGAGGCCCCAGAGTTTGGCCGGCGGCGGAACCGCGGGGCCGGGAACCGTGGCCTGCGCCCCGGCAAGGCTGGCGCAAAAGGCCTCTTCCTCGCCGCGGATGTACTCGAAAACCGCCGCGCCGACGGCCGCCATCTTCTTGCTGTCCATGGTTGCTCCCGTCTTTAGGATAGGGTTTCGCCCCGATGGCTACATCGGAATGTTGCCGTGCTTCTTGGGCGGTCGCAGTTCGCGCTTGCTGCACATGATCTCCAGGGCTTCGATGAGCCGCGGCCGGCTGTCGCGGGGAGCGATGACGTCGTCCACGTAGCCGCGCGCCGCGGCGCAGTAGGGATTGGAGAACAGGGACTCGTACTCGGCGATCTTTTCCTTGCGCTTGGCCGCCGGGTCTTCGGCCGCCTTGATCTCCTTGCGGTGGATGATGTTGGCCGCCCCGGCGGCACCCATCACGGCAATCTCGGCGGTGGGCCAGGCAAAGGCCATGTCGGCACCCAAATCCTTGCTGCACATGGCCAGGTACGAGCCGCCGTAGTCCTTGCGCGTCACCAGCAACAGCTTGGGGACGGTGGCTTCCGAGTAGCACCAGAGCAACTTGGCGCCGTGGCGAATGATCCCGCCCCACTCCTGCTGGCTGCCGGGCAGGTAGCCGGGCACATCGGCGATTGTGAGCATCGGGATGTTGAAGGCATCACAGAACCGGATGAAGCGGGTGGCCTTGTCCGAGGCATCGATGTCCAGGCAACCGGCCAGCACCTTGGGCTGGTTGGCGATGATGCCGATGGTGCGCCCGTTGAGCCGGGCGAAGCAGACGACCATGTTCTGGGCGAAGTGTTGATGGGGCTCGAAGAATTCCCCGTTGTCCACAATGGAACGGATCACGTCCTTCATGTCGTAGGACTGGTTGGGGGTGTCGGGGATGATGGCGTCCAGGGCCGAATCGGTGCGCCGCGGATCGTCGCCACACGGCACCCGGGGCGGGTCTTCCATGTTGTTGGACGGCAGGTAGGAGAGCAGGCAACGGATCTGCGCCAGGGCGTCGGCGTCCGACTCGCAGGCGAAGTGGGCCACCCCGCTTTTTTCGTTGTGGGTCATGGCGCCGCCGAGATCCTCGAAGGTGATCTCCTCACCGGTGACCGACTTGATCACCTCGGGACCGGTGATGAACATGTAACTGGTGTTCTTGACCATGAAGATGAAATCGGTCATGGCCGGCGAATAAACCGCTCCGCCCGCCGTGGGCCCCATGATGGCCGAAACCTGGGGGATGGTGCCCGAAGCGAGGGAATTGCGGTAGAAAATCTGTCCGTAACCGGACAGGGCGTCCACTCCCTCCTGGATCCGGGCGCCCCCCGAATCGTTGAGACCGACAAAGGGCACCCCGGCCTTGAGGGCCAGGTCCATCGCCTTGCAGATTTTTTTGGCGTGCATTTCACCGAGGCTGCCGGCCCGGCTGGTAAAGTCCTGGGCAAAGGCGAACACCGGCCGACCGTCCACCAATCCGTGGCCGGTGATCACCCCGTCGCCGGGGATCTCCACATCCTGCATCCCGAAATTCACGCAGCGGTGGGTAACGAACATGTCGATTTCCCGGAAGCTGCCCGGGTCGAAGAGGGCCGTCAGCCGCTCGCGGGCCGTGAGCCGCCCCTTTCCCTTGTGCTTGGCCACCGCCGCCTCGCCACCCATTTTGCGAATTTTGGCGGCACGCTGCGCCAAATCCTGGATTTTGTCCTGAACCACGCTCATGATCGCATCCTTTCGTTGGAACCACGGTAAGAATGACGGCCGGACCGTTATCCCTTCTCACCCCGGCTGGTGTTGTCAAGGGAAAAAAGCAGGCGCTGGGCCGCCTGGGTGGCCGAGAGCCGCCCGGCCGCCACGTCGCGCTGGATCCGCGGCAGTTGCCGACTGACCTCGGGGTGTCTCTGGAACCGGGTGCGCAATCCCTCCTCGATCAGACTCCACATCCAGGCCAGGGCCTGTTCACGCCGCTTGGTCTCCAGTTCCCGGCCGGCGATGAGCCGTTCGCGATGGCGGCAAACCGTTTCCCAAACGGCGGCCAGGCCGTCTCCCGTCTTGGCGCTGCACGTCATCACCGGCACTTGCCAGTTGGGCG
The DNA here is from genome assembly GCA_028700185.1 of Desulfobacteraceae bacterium. GTDB lineage: Bacteria > Desulfobacterota > Desulfobacteria > Desulfobacterales > UBA2174 > UBA2174. The sequence goes on from JAQVTF010000021.1 coordinate 24,207, forward strand.
AGGCCGGCATGAGCAGATGCAACGCATTCTCGTACTGACGCCGGGCCAATTCGGCGGCCCGGCGGTTTTCGCCGTCGGCCTTGTTGATCACCACCGCGTCGGCCAGTTCCACCACGCCCTTCTTGATGCCCTGGAGTTCGTCGCCGGCGCCGGCGATCATCAACACGAGAAAAAAATCCACCATGCCGGCCACGGCGGTCTCGCTCTGGCCGACCCCCACGGTTTCGATGATGATCAGATCGAAGCCGGCCGCTTCGCACAGCAGCATGGTCTCACGGGTCTTGCGCGCCACGCCGCCCAGGGTCCCGCTGGAGGGCGAGGGCCGAATAAAGGCCTTACGCTCGACGGACAACCGTTCCATGCGGGTCTTGTCGGCCAGGATGCTGCCGCCGCTGCGACTGCTGCTCGGATCCACCGCCAACACCGCCAGTTGACAGCCTTCGGCGATACGCTGCATTCCGAAGGCCTCAATGAAGGTGCTCTTGCCCACCCCGGGCACCCCGGTGATCCCCAGACGCACCGCTTGCCCCGTCTGGGGCATGATGCGGTCGAGGATCTCCATGGCCAATTCCTGATGCTCGGGACGGGTGCTTTCCACCAGGGTGATGGTCTTTGCCAAAATGCGACGGTTGCCCGCGAGGACGCCGTCGACGTAAAATTCGGGGTTTTGGCTGAGCATCGATGCCATCAATAAAATTATAGGGCAAAAGAGACCCAAAGGCCCCAGTTTCGAATTTCTATTTTCGAGTTTCCAGGAGGTTCAGCACCTGGTTGGCCGAGTGGACGATACTGGTGCCCGGGCCGAAGATGGCGTGGACCCCCATCTGGTAAAGCACCTCGTAATCGCCCGGCGGAATGACGCCCCCCACGATGACGACGATATCCTCCCCGCCTTCCTTCTTCAGCGCCTCGACCAACTGGGGCACCAGGGCCTTGTGGGCCGCGGCCAGGCTGGACCAACCGATGGCATGCACGTCGTTTTCCACCGCCATACGGGCCGCTTCCTCCGGCGTCTGGAACATGGGACTCAGATCCACGTCGAAACCGATATCCGCAAAGGCGGTGGCCACGACCTTGACGCCCCGGTCATGACCGTCCTGGCCCATCTTGGTGAGCAGAATCCGCGGCCGCCGCCCCTCCTTTTCCAAAAACTGCGCACAACGCTTGCGCAGAGAGGCGAAAACCTCGCTGTCGCCGTACTCGGCGGCATAGACCCCGGAAATGCACTGGGTGGTGGCCACGTAGCGGCCGAAGACCTTTTCCATCGCATCGGAGATTTCACCCACCGTGGCCCGCGCGCGCACCGCCGGCAGGGCCGCTTCCAGCAGGTTGCCGCCGGTTTCTGCCGCCTTGGTCAGCCCTTCGAGCGCCCGGGCCACTTCGGCCGCGTCGCGGCGGCCACGAATCTCGTTGATCCGGGCGATCTGTTCGTCGCGCACCGTTTCGGACACCGCCCGCGCCTCGATGCGGTCCTCCTTTTCCGGCCGGTACTTGTTGACCCCCACGATCACATCCAGGCCCTGGTCGATACGCGCCTGGCGCCGAGCCGCCGCCTCCTCGATGCGCATCTTGGGCATCCCGGTCTCGATGGCCTTGGCCATGCCACCGAGCTGCTCCACCTCCTCGATGATCTTCATCGCCTCCCGGGCGATGGCATCGGTGAGCGCCTCGACATAGTAACTGCCGGCCAGGGGATCCACCACGTGGCAGACCTGGGACTCTTCCTGGACGACGAGCTGGGTGTTGCGGGCGATACGGGCTGAAAAGTCCGTGGGCAGGGCCACCGCCTCGTCGAAGGAATTGGTGTGCAGCGACTGGGTGCCGCCGAGGACCGCCGCCAGGCATTCGAGGGTGGTGCGGATGATGTTGTTGTAAGGATCCTGTTCGGTGAGGCTCCAGCCGGAGGTCTGGACGTGGGTCCGCAGCATGCTCGAACGAGGATCCTTGGGGGAAAACTGCTGCATCAGCCGATGCCACAGGAGCCGGGCGGCACGCAGCATGGCAATTTCCATGAAAAAGTTCATCCCCACGCCAAAGAAGAAGGACAGCCGCGGGGCGAAGGCGTCGATCTCCAGGCCGGCCTTGAGCGCCGCTCGCACGTACTCCACCCCGTCGGCCAGGGTGAAGGCGGTTTGCAAAACGCTGTCGGCGCCCGCCTCCATCATGTGGTAGCCGCTGATGCTCACCGTGTTGAATTTGGGCATCTCCTTGGAGCAAAAGGCGATGATGTCCGAGACAATGCGCATCGAGGGGGTCGGTGGATAGATATAGGTGTTGCGGGTGAGATACTCCTTGAGAATATCGTTCTGGATGGTACCGGTGAGCTGCCCGTGGGCAACCCCCTGCTCTTCGGCGGCCACGATGTACATGGCCATGATGGGAATCACCGCCCCGTTCATGGTCATGGACACCGACATCTGCTCCAGAGGAATCTGGTCGAAGAGCATCTTGGCGTCCTCGACGCTGTCGATGGCCACGCCGGCCTTGCCCACATCACCGGCTACCCGGGGATGGTCGGAATCGTAACCGCGGTGGGTGGCCAGGTCGAAGGCCACCGACAGCCCTTTCTGGCCGGCGGCCAGGTTGCGGCGGTAGAAGGCGTTGGATTCCTTGGCGGTGGAGAAGCCGGCGTACTGGCGGATCGTCCAGGGCCTTCCGGCGTACATGGTGGCCATGGGGCCGCGCACAAAGGGCGGAAAACCGGGAAGCGTGTTGACATGCGACAGGTCCTGGAGGTCTTCCGCCGTGTAGAGCGGCTTGACGAGAATCCCTTCGGGCGTCTTCCAGTTTAGACTCTCCGGGGGCTTGCCCTTGAGCTGCTTGGTCGCCAGGGCCACCCATTTTTCCAGATCGGGATGTTGTGCTGCCATCGTCGTCTCCTTTGACTCCTGTTGCCGGTGTTTTTCCTCTGCACCCGGTTACCGGTCCGGGCGCCATTTATGACGACCGATCCGCCTGATCCGATCGATCCGTCAACTGAAAACGGTTTGGTGACGCCGTGGTTTACTCAGTCGCTCTCTGCGTGCCGCGGGTTGGCAATGGCGCGCCAGATCAATTCAAAAAACACGTTGGACTGGGCCGCCAGCCCCTCTTGCTGCCCCCGGGAGATCCACATGAAAAAGGTGCGCTGCACGAAGCCGAGCATGAAATCCAGCAGGACACCGGCACGCACCGTATCCACCAGCACCCCTTCCTGCTGGCCCCGGCGGAGCACATCCAGGTAAAGATTGATCATCTTTTTTTGTTTGAAACTTTCATCGGCCATCCATGTCTGCATGGGCAAGGTCATGAATAAAATCCGCCCCAAGCCCGGATTGCGCTCGTAGTAATCGAGCTGCAGCCACAGTACCTTGCGCATCTTCTCCTTCAGGTCCTCGATGCCCTGGAGGTGGTCGATGATCCGATCAGTGAGCTTTCCAAGCCAGATGTCCACAAAGGCAAAAACAAGCCGCTCCTTGCTGCCGTAATGCGAATAGATGGTGGAGAAGCTGACGCCGGCCCGACGAGCCACGTCGCGCATATTGGCTTTGTGGAAGTCGGAGCTGGAGAAAATCTCCATCACCGCCGCTTCCAACCGCCGATGGATCTCGGGCCTCAAAGTACCGAACTTTGTTATCGATTCAGTCATTTGGTCCGTTTCGGTCCCGTGGAACCAAGAAAGGGTTCAATCAATGTCAACAACTTGAATAGATTCGCAATTCGGACTTTTTAGGGCAGAAAATTAAAAAAACCTGAAAAAAGTTTGTTTCGCCGTATAAAAAAGATAACTATTTATTATTTTTTAGCTTTAATAAGTACTAGCGCCGCAATGACTCCGCCTGACGAAACATTGTTACGTTTCTAACTCAACAGGTTGGGGCTGTCAACCCCAAATCAACGCTGTCGTCGGCACTACAGAGGGAAGTGGCGACTGATTCGGAGGAAATCCCCTCGGCGCGAAAAATACGGCAGTCCTGATGCGCCGGGCGGCAGTGACATTTAAGAATCATGCGTTGACAAGCCCCCCATAAACCACTATATATCGATTTATCGATATGGGGGAATCATGCGCGACTTTATCCGGGTCATCAAGGCGCTGTCCGATCCCAACCGGGTCAAGATGCTCAAGCTGCTTCAACGGCGGGTGCTGTGCGTCTGCGAGATCCAGGAGGCGTTGGGCCTGGCCCAGTCCACTGCGAGCAAGCATTTGAAGATTTTGGAAGAAGCCGGGTTGATCACCTTTGCCAAGGAAGGCCTGTGGGTCAACTACCGTTTGGCGGATGACCCGCGAAACCCCTACGCCGCGAGCCTGCTGGGCAATCTGCGCCGCTGGCTGGAGGACGATCCCGAAGTGGCCGCCCTGGTGGCCCGACTGCCCCAGATTCGCCGCGAGAACATTTGCGGGGGCTGAGGGATCTTTTTTTACCCTCGATAAATCGCTACATGTCGATATAGGGATACTTTCAACCGTCGTTGGAGTAACGAATGATGAAAGAACGGACCAAATTTTTGTGGATCGTGGGAATCTTCGCCGCCGCCTACTACGTGCCCTGGAGCCACCCCACCATCCGCCAGTCCGGCCTGGAGGCCTTCCTGATGCTCCAGGAGTACGCCCGTGAGCATGTGCTCACCTGCCTGATTCCGGCCTTCTTCATCGCCGGGGCCATCGCCGTCTTTGTCTCCCAGGCATCGGTGCTCAAATACTTCGGCGCCCAGGCGAGCAAGCTCCTCTCCTATTCGGTGGCCTCGGTCTCGGGCACCATCCTGGCGGTCTGCTCGTGCACGGTGCTGCCGCTGTTCGCCGGCATCTACACCCGGGGGGCGGGCATCGGCCCGGCCACGGCCTTTCTGTACTCGGGCCCGGCCATCAACGTGCTGGCCATCTCGCTCACCGCCAAGATCCTCGGTTGGCAGCTCGGCCTGGCCCGGGCCGTGGGGGCCATCGTCTTTGCCGTGATCACCGGCCTGCTCATGGCCCTGATCTTCCGCAAGGACGATGCGGCTCGCGCCACCGGCCAGATCTACGTGCCGGACGGCGACGGCAAACAGCGCACCCTGCTCCAGGACAGCCTGTACATCTTCACCATGGTGCTGATCCTGGTCTTTGCCGCCTTCGCCCGCCCGGCCGAGGGGTCGACAGGCCTCTGGCCGGCGATCTTCGCCGCCAAGTGGCCCATCACCATCGCGCTGCTCGTCATCCTTGCATGGATGCTCAAGGCCTGGTTCACCCGGGATGAGTGCAAGGACTGGGTCGATTCCACCTGGGGCTTCATGAAGCAGATCTTCCCCCTGCTGGGGGGCGGGGTCCTGGTGGCCGGCTTCATGCTGGGCCGCCCGGGTCATCCGGCCCTGATTCCAGAGCAGTGGATCTCCGCGCTGCTGGGGGGCAACTCCTTGTGGGCCAACCTCATCGCCTCGCTGGCCGGCGCCCTGATGTACTTCGCCACCCTCACCGAAGTGCCGATTCTCCAGGGCC
>JAQVTF010000136.1 GCA_028700185.1 Desulfobacteraceae bacterium
TCACTTACGTTCGGACTAACACGGGAAAGAGACGTCATCCCGAAATCAGAAAAAATCCCCGCAAGAAGGATCGCAACACTTTGAAAGGCTGTGCGCCGGCGGGGATTTTTACAGGCGATCCACCATGGCGTCCAGATCCGGCGGCACCTGGCCGCAGGGTCTTCTGACCAGGCGGGCGAGGCTGCCCACCTGGGGCCGGGCATCGAAAAGCCCCGAAGCCAACGCCATGCGGTAGACGTGCCAGGGAGCCTGTCCACCGTCAGCGGGATCGGAAAAGATGTCGTGGATCAATAGCATCCCGCCGGGCATGAGGTGGCCGGCCCAGGCGGTGTAGTCGCAAAATACGGTTTCCAGGGCATGGCCGCCGTCGATGAAGACCAGCGCCAGGGGAGTGGCCCAGGCCCGGGCCGCCAGGTGGCTGGGGGCTACGATGGGGACCACGGTGTCATCGAGGCCGGCGGCGGTGAGGGTCCGACGCAGGTGGGGCAGGGTGTCGATGCAATCTTGCCCCGCATCGAAGAGGTCCGGGTCGAAGTATTCCTGCCCGGGCTGCTGCTCCTCGCTGCCGCGGTGGTGGTCGATGGTGAAAAGCACCTGGCCGTTGCGGCGGCAGGCGCTGCCCAGAAACAGAGCGCTCTTGCCGCAGTAGGAACCGATTTCCAGGCAGGGGCCGCGTCGGCTGGCCGCCAGGGCGGCTTCATAGAGGGCCTTCCCCTCGGCCGGGTCGAGAAAGCCGCGGGTGGTTTCGATCAGTTTTGGATCGATGTCCATCATCATGGGGTTTCATCCAGGTTTCGCGCCAGCACTTCACGAGCCTTGGCCCCGTCGGCCGGCCCCACTACGCCCTCGCGCTCCATGGTTTCGATGATCCGTGCAGCCCGGTTGTAACCGATACGCAGATGGCGCTGGATCATGGAGATGGACGCCTGACGGGTGCGGGTCACCAGGGCCACGGCCGTGTCGTAATGCTCGTCGTATTCGGTGTCGTCACCGTTTTCCGCCTCGTTTTCTTCCGGTTTGGCGGTGACCTCGTCGATGTAATCGGGCGGTTTTTGCGCTTTGAGGAAATCGACTACCGCCGTGACCTCTTCTTCGCTGATGAACGCCCCGTGGATTCGCTGGAGCTTGGCGGTGCCCGGCGGCAACAGGAGCATATCCCCGTTGCCGAGGAGGTTCTCGGCACCGCCGCTGTCGATGATGGTGCGCGAATCGGTGCGTGATGAGACCTGGAAGGTCAGGCGGGTGGGAAAATTGGCCTTGATGATCCCGGTGAGCACGTCCACCGAGGGCCGCTGGGTGGCCAGAATCAAATGGATGCCCGAGGCCCGTGCCATCTGGGCCAACCGGGTCAGGGCGACTTCCACATCGCGGCTGGCCACCATCATCAGGTCGGCCAGCTCGTCGATGATGATCACGATCAGCGGCAGCTTCTCCGGCAGCTTGCCTTCGGCATCCGGGGCGCTTTTGGCCGCTTTCTGGTTGTACTGCTTGAGATTGCGCACCTTGAATTCCTGCAGCAGCGCGTAGCGGCGCTCCATCTCCCGCACTGCCCAGAACAGGGCGTTGGTGGCCTTCTTGACGTCGGTGACCACCGGGGTGATCAGGTGGGGAATCCCGTCGTAGAGCGACAGCTCGATACGTTTGGGATCGACCATGATGAACTTGATTTCTTCGGGGCCGGCCTTGTAGAGCAGGCTACAGATCATGGCGTTGAGCCCCACGCTTTTGCCCGTGCCGGTGGCCCCGGCGATGAGCAGGTGAGGCATGCGCTCCAGGTCCGCCACCACCGGGTTGCCCACGATGTCCTTGCCGAGGCAGAGGGTGAGGTTGGACTTGGATTTTTCAAAGGCCGGTGAAATCACCACTTCCTTGAATCGCACCAGCTCGCGGTCGGTGTTGGGGATTTCGATGCCGATGGCGGCCTTGCCCGGAATCGGGGCGACGATACGGATGCTGTTGGCCCTCAGGGCCATGGCCAAGTCGTCGGAGAGACCGGCGACGCGGTTGATTTTCACTCCGGGCGCCGGCTCGTACTCGAAGGTGGTGATCACCGGGCCGGGGAGCACCGCCGCCACCTGTCCGTGAACGCCGAAGTCTTCGAGTTTTTTCTCCACCAGCCGCGATTTCATTTTGAGGTTTTCGTCATCCACCGTGGACGGTCGCGGCTCCGGATCGATGAGAAAGCTCACCGACGGCAGTTGAAATCCGTTGCGGTCGTGCATGAAATCGAAGACTTCCTGTTTGGGCACCGGCGTGGGCGGAATCGGGCTGGCCGGAGGGGCTTTGATGGTGAGCTTGGCGGGGGGCCGAGACGCCTGTTCTTTCAGGGTCTTCTTGAGTTTGGCGGCCTTGAGACGCCGCTGATGGTGTTTGACACGAAACGTCTCCACCCGCTCGCCCATAAAACGCATCAGCAGAGCCAACCGTTTGGCAAAGCGGACCAGGGAAAAACCGGTGGCCAGAATCAGACCCACCAGCCAGAGGAGCACCAGCACGATGGTGCCGCCGGTCTGGCTCAGGTAGCGCCAGGAGATGCGCCGGAGTCCCTCGCCGAGCCATCCACCGGCCGGATAGGGACGGCCGAAAAGGGTGATGGGGGACCCCGTTTCGCTCCAGGTACTCACCAGGCTGCCGGTGACCACCACCAGGACCAACCCGCCGGCCAAGGTGGCAATGAGGGCGCTGCGGGGATGATGGCCGAAGAACTGGGTGCTGATCACCAGCAGCAGGATCGGCACCCAGAAGGCGCCCAGACCGAATAAGCTGATCAGCAGGCCGGCCAGATGGGCCCCCACCACGCCGAAAAGATTGTCCACCTGTTCCGGGTCGGCGGCGTGGTGCAGTGACGGATCGGCCGGGGTATAGGACAGCAGGCTGATCAGGGTGAAGATGACCAGAAAAAAAACGGCGATACCGGCAAGTTCCTTACGCATGGGCTTTCTATACGATCTTCAGATATCCATGATAAACGGCAGAATCACCGGCTTGCGGCGGATCGTGTATTCGAAATATTTGCGCAGCGCCTGTTGCACCCCGGTCCGCAGGCGTTCGGTGCGGTCGGGTGCCGCGGGGTCGGTTTCCTCCACCACCTCCAGCACCACGCACACCGCGTCGTCGAGGATATGGCCGGTGGCGGTCTCAAAGACGAACCCCCGGGAGACGATGTCGGGTCCGAAAACGATGATTCCGGTTTCCTGATCGATGGCCATGGTGACCACCACCAACCCGTCCTCGCTGAGCAACCGCCGCTCTTTGAGCACGCTGCGTCCCACGTCCCCGATGCCCTTGCCGTCCACCAGTACCCGGCCGGTGGTCACCGTTTCGCCGAGGCGTCCGCCGTTTTCGTCGAAAACAATGCACTGTCCGTTTTCCGCCAGCAACACCCCTTCAGAGGGCACTCCCGTCTCCTCGGCCAGCCGGGCATGGAGCAGCAGATGGCGGTATTCCCCGTGAATGGGAATGAAATGGCGCGGCCGGGTCAGGTTGATCATCAACTTGAGTTCTTCCCGGAACGCGTGGCCGGAGACGTGAATGGCCGAAATCTTCTCGTAGATCACCTCGGCGCCGCGACGGTAGAGATTGTTGATGATGCGGCCGATGGCCCGTTCATTGCCCGGAATGAACTTGGAGCTGAGGACCACGGTGTCCCCCGGGCGAATCTGGATCTGCTTGTGGGCCCCGTGGGCCATGCGGGCCAGGGCCGCCATGGGCTCTCCCTGGCTGCCGGTGGTGATGATCAAAACCTCATCATCGGGGATGGCATCCAGATCGTCAATGGCGGCCTCCAGCCTTTCAGGCACGTTCAGATGGCCCAGTTCACGGGCGATGCGCACGCTGGTTTCGATGCTTCGGCCGTTGAAGATCACCCGCCGACCAACGGCTTGCGCCGCTTGCACCACCTGCTGGATGCGGCTGATGCTGGATGCGAACAGGGCAACGATGACCCGGCCCGGAGCGTTGCGCACGATCCGTGTCAGGGTGCGGCCCACTTCCAGGTCGGAAATGGTGTAGCCCTCGTTTTCGACATTGGTGGAATCCGAAAGCAGGGCCAAAACTCCTTCGGCGCCGTAGCAGGCAAGGCGATTGACATCGGTCCGCAGGGCCGTTTCACCGGTGTGGGAAATCTTGAAATCCCCGGAGTGAATCACCGTTCCCAGGGGCGTCCGGATCGCCAGGGCCACCCCGTCCACCACGCTATGGGCCACGGGGATGAATTCGATGGTGAAGGGGCCCAGGCGCAGTTGGCTGTCACTGGTGATCCGGTGCAGCAAGGCCTGCTTCATCAGCCCGTGGGCTTCAAGCTTGGTTTCCACCATGGCCAGGGTGAACGGGGTGCCGAAAATGGGCGGGTTGATGTCCCGCAGCAGATAGGGCAGGGCCCCGATATGGTCCTCGTGGGCATGGGTGAGGATCAGGCCGGCCAGGCGATGGCGGTTGGCCTTGACGTAGGACATGTCGGGAATGACGCAGTCGACCCCCGGCATGTCGGCCTCGGGGAACATCAATCCCGCATCGACAACGAAAAGAGTGTCGTCGAATTCGAACCCCATCATGTTGAGCCCGATTTCCCCCAGGCCGCCCATGGGAATGATCTTCAGCATTCCAATCGGCCCTCTGACGCGGTGGTGACCGCTTCGCACAGCGCCTGGCGTACATCGGCCATCAGCCCATCCTTGGTCTCACGTCGATAGCCGGTGGTGTCGATGGGGGCGCCGATCCACAGGACCACCGGACCGGGGTCCAGGAGCAGGCGTTTCTTGGGCAGGATGCGGCCGGTGCCATAGATGCCGATGGGCAGAATCGGTACCCCGCTATCCACCGCCAGCACGAAACCGCCCTTCTTGAACGGCAGGAGCTTGCCGTTGGGGCTGCGGGTGCCCTCGGGAAAAATCAGCACCGACGCCTTGCCCCGGATGGTCTCGGCGGCCTGGTGGATACTGGCGAAGGCCGCCTCGCGGTTGGAGCGGTTGATGCTGATGTAGCCGCAACCGCGCATGGCGCGTCCGAAGATGGGAATCTTGAACAGTTCGGCCTTGGCCAGCCAGCGAAACTGGGTGTCGAGGCATCCGAGAAGCACCGGGATGTCAAAGTGGCTCTGGTGGTTGGGCATGAGGATGAACGAACGGCCCTTTTCCAGATGCCGTTGCCCCACCACGCGTACCTGGACACCGCTGACGCGCAAAATCGAACGCGCCCACAACTGGGCGATGCGGTGAGCCGCCTCCTGGTTGCCGGTCAGCAACGCGACCCCGATGACCAAAGACCCCAGCGTCAAGGTGGAAATCAGAACCCAGGCATAGATGTAAATGGTTCGAAACAGCTTGAGTGCCATGCGTCGAGGTCAGACCATAATGTGAAGCTGTTGCAAGATTCCGTCGATTTTTTCGATCAGCCAGGCCCGTTGGGCAGCGGTGGCATACCCCATGCACTCACAGTGCATGCGGTCGCGGGTGCGCACCAGCAATTCACAGACCAGACGGTCCGCCTCAAGATCGACGGCGACGTAGAAGGGCTGGCAGTCCTTGTGGGCCACCTGGACTTCCGTCCATAACGATGCCTCCAGGGGCAACCAGTAGATACCGCCCACAGCAGGCGGTCCCAGCTCGGTTTCCAGCAGCACCTTGAGCTTGGCTTGGTCCTCGGGGCGAATTTGATCGATGACGTATTGTTTCATAAAGGTTGAAAATTAGCTCATATTGCAACTCCAGGCAAGGCCAAAAAAAATCCCCCGGGCGGAGGAAGCCCGCCGGGGGATTTCAAAAAGCGCTGTGAGGGCGATCAGGACTCTTCCACGGTGATGGCGCCCGCCTCGCACACTTCGACGCAACTCTCGCAGCCGAGGCACTCTTCAGCGTTCACCGGCACGCTTTTCCCGTCCTGCATTTCGAATACTTCCACCGGACACACATTGACGCATTCTTCGCAGCCCTCGCACTTGTCTTCATCTACGATGGGGGTAAAAGCCATTTCCGACTCCTTTCGAAACTGAAATTGAAAACCACGACCATTATCCGATCAATTCGCAAAAAGTCCTTATACCAAGAGCTCGCGATGCGTCAAGGCTTGATGGCAATTTTTTGAAATTTCGTAACTATATGAAAAAACAACCTATTTTTCCGTAATTAGCACCAATAGGCAGCGGCTTGCCCCCTGGGGGGCGTTGACGGGGACACCGGGACTCCCCGCCAAGCGGTGGAGCAGCGCCGTCGGGGACAGGGGAGCGGCATAGACGGTAAAGACGGTCGCTTCGCCACCGGAATCCAACCTTTCACGGATGGTCCGGGGAAGGCCCTGAACCTCATCCGGGTCAAGGTCCCGGATGGGGTCCAGATGGTCTAAGCGCTCGATCAGGTGATCGATGACAGCGGGGCTGTCGGTGACAAGGACATCGGCCGGTACCGACAGCGCCAGGGCCAGTCGGGCCCAGGCGGTCAGACGGCGTTGGGTGAGTACGGCGCCGGGGTCTTCTTCCCGGATCGGGGCGGCCAAGAAAGAGTCTGGCCGCGTGCCCCCGTCCATCTCCTGGTGCATGCGACGTTCCAGGTCGGCCACGTGGTGCAATTGTTCCCGCAGGGTGTCCTGGTCCTGGTCGAGGCAGTGGGCCAGATGCAGGAAAACCCGGGCTGCCGGCAGGGGGGCCTCTCCGGGCGAAGTCGATGCTTCCCCCGCGCCGGCGCGGATCCGGCTCCGGAGGCTGTTGATGGCGGGGGCGGTGGCAAAGCCCCCATCGGCCTCCTGGGCCGCCATGACGGCCGCCAGATCGGCGCCGGCATGCATGTCCGCCCAGCGTCGCCATTCGGCTTCCAGGCGCTTCAGGATGGCCTCTTCGCCGGGGGGCGGTGCGAAGAGGCGCCAGGTGAGGGATCCGTGCCCGGAGGGTCCCGGGGCATCCGCGGCCGGGGCCAGAATGCCGAGTTCGTCGAACCAACGTTCCAGACGCGCCACCGCGGATGAGGAGACATAGGTGAAAGGAAAATAGATGGGGATCATCGGCGACTCGCAAGTTGGGGTAAAGGGAGTGACTAAAGAAGTGCCTAAAATTACGAGTGACTAAAGAAGTGACTAAAATTACGAGTAACTAAAGAAGTGACTAAAATTACGAGTGACTAAAGTGACTAAAGTTGTGGTGTCGCTGCGCTCCGGTTTTTATATAACTGCCAGAATTCAATCACTTTAGCTCACTTTAGTCACTGTAGTTCACTTGTCACTTTTTTAAGTGCCTAAAATTACGAGTGACTAAAGTGACTAAAGTTGTGGTGTCGCTGCGCTCCGGTTTTTATTATAACTGCCAGAATTCCTTCACTTTAGTCACTTTAGTCATTTTAGCTCACTTTAGCTTTTGAGTGACTAAAGTGACTAAAGTTGTGGTGTCGCTGCGCTCCGGCTTTTTATATAACTGCCAGAATTCATTCACTTTAGCTCACTTTAGTCACTTTAGCTCACTTGTCACTTTTTTAAGTGCCTAAAATTACGAGTGACTAAAGTGACTAAAGTTGTGGTGTCGCTGCGCTCCGGTTTTTTATATAACTGCCAGAATTCAATCACTTTAGCTCACTTTAGTCACTTTAGCTCACTTTTCACTTTTTTAAGTGCCTAAAATTACGAGTGCCTAAAGTGACT
>JAQVTF010000137.1 GCA_028700185.1 Desulfobacteraceae bacterium
ATCAAGCGTGCCCCGCCGCAGCGCACGGTGTAGATCTCGTCGCCGGACTCGGCCACGTGAACCAGGACACCGGGCTGCAGGTACTCATGGTAGAGCCACTTGCCCTTGTTTTTGGCGATGACCGGCGGATAAAACTCGTCGTATTTGCGCGGACCGATATCCGTGATCCGGTTTTCCATCGGTTTTTCGGGGTTGTATCCGGAAGAAACAAATGCCATGGCGTCCACCTCCTCTTATCTCTGATGGTACTTGCGGAACTCGTTGATGTCGCGGTCAAAGCCGCCGGGCACCTCTTCTTCCTTCCAGAAGATGTACGGATTGTGGCGAGGTTCCTGCACATGCTGGGGCACCGGCTTCATGTCCAACGCCTCGAGCAGCCTCTGGAAACCCTGGCGCTTCATCAACTCGCCCAGGCGCTCGCGGTTCTTGCCTTCCTCCATCCACCAATCCCAGATCGGCTCGATCACGGTTTCCTTGATCTCGTCGTAGGGTTCTTCGACCTTGATGAACGGCACGATGAGGGAGCCCATCTGAGCGCCGTCGAGGATCGGGGCCTTGGCGCCGGCGAGAATCGAGCAGCCGCGGTCGTTACCGATGCGCAGGGCGCGCGGCATGACGTTGATGCAGTGCATGCAGCGGGTGCACTCGCGGTCGTTGATCTTCAGCTTGCCGTCTTCCATCCACATGCACTTGGTGGGGCAGAGATCCACGACTTCCTTCTGGATGTCAAACTTGCCCCAGTCGCGACCCGAATGAGCCCCGGCGTTGGGCGGAATTTCCCCGCCGATGTAAGCCTGAACGGCTTCCTGGTCGATGCGGATGTTATCCCGCCAGGTGCCGATGAAGGAGAGGTCGGAACGGGCGATGGAGGCCACGCAGCAGTTGGGGCAGCCATCGAACTTGAACTTGAACTTGTACGGGAAGGCCGGCCGGTGCAGCTCGTCCTGGTAGTGGTTGGTCAGGTCGAAGCAAAGGGCCTGCGTGTCGTAGCAGGCGTACTCACAGCGGGCCTCGCCGATGCAGTCAGAGGGGGTCCGTAGGTTGGAACCCGAGCCGCCCAGGTCCTGATGCAGATTGTGGGTCAGTTCGTAGAAGACTTCCTCGAGCTGCGGGGTGGTGGTCCCCAGGAAGATAATGTCGCCTGTGGAACCGTGCATGTTGGTGATGCCCGAACCACGAAAATCCCACAGATCGCAGATCTGACGCAGGTACTCGGTGGTGTAAAACTTGCCGCCGGGCTGCGAAACACGCATGGTGTGGAAATGGGCCACGCCCGGGAACATCTCCGGCTGGTCGCAGTAGCGACCGATCACGCCGCCGCCGTAGCCGAATACGCCCACGATGCCGCCGTGCTTCCAGTGGGTCCGACCGTGCTTGTAGGACAGTTCAAGGACACCCAGCAGGTCATCGACCGCATCCACGGGGATCTGGAACTCAACGTTAGCCTCGTTCTTTGCCCGTTTTTCGGCCTCCTGCTTCAAGTCGGACACGAAGCTCGGCCACGGCCCGCTCTCCAACTGGTCCAGCAGAGGGGTTTCATGCTTTGCCATCTTTTACCTCCATAGTCATTAAAATAACGATTTGGCTACCGACCATGTTACCTCGGAATGGGAAAATGCCCGGCGGGGCGGTCACTGTCACCTCCTCTCTCAAAGCGTGCTTAGTGATTTCTTGTGGTTGCTGTATCGTTGTCGCGTAGCGATGCGTTGGCACGGGTATGCAAGGCACGCATATAGAATTAATGCACCATGATGTCAATAAAAAAGCGGGCAATCCAGGCGCTTCGCCCGGCCCCGCACGCCGGTGAAACCTTGCCGGCGGCGCCCTTCCGGGCGCAAACACCCGTTGTGGCGCGTCGGAACTTCAGGTGCCAAAAAGGCCTCCGGCGGCCAGCAACGCCCCCAAATGGTCCGCGTGGACCGTCGCGGCCGCTTCGATCAGGCGCCGCGCCGGATCTTCCGGCGGGCGGCGGGCGGCCAGGGCGCGAATCATCTCTGTCAGGTTCCGCCGCGGGCAGGCGCCCAGGTAGGTATCGACGGCTTCGAGCATGGCCTCCGGCAGTTCCCCCCGCTGGGTTTTTAAAATCAGGGCGTCACGGACCCCTTCCAGGGCCGGCGCCACCGTGGCCACATCGGCCAGAATCAGGTCACCGACCCCCCGGCAACGGTCCAGGCGCAACCAAAGAGTAGTGGACACCAAAAACAGCAGCAGGTGAAACAACGTGGCGGCCAGGTCCCGGGGTGGGTCCCGGAGCAGGGGGCCGTGGCGACGTACCGTGACCAGGCGCATCACCAGGGGCTTTTCCGGGGCCAACCGCACGACAAAATCCCCGGCCGCATGGTGCCAATCGAGGATCTGTGCGCCACTGAATACATCGTAGTAGGCGGTCAGGATCGCCGCCGCGCTCCGGTGCAGCGCCCGGCACTGAAGAGGGTCGAGGAACCGCGGGCCATCGGGGTGCCAGACCACCCATTGCGGGGGGTGCCCCGGTGCCGCCGATTCGAGATGGAATTCGTGAAAGTCCGGGAACCATTGACCGAGAAACATTTCCAGGCGCCGCCCGTCCGGAAGCGATTCCGTTCCGCGCTGGAAGACCGCCGGCAGGTATTCCGGGCTGAATCGGTCCCCCAGCCGGTGGATCGTTTCCACCTCCGATGCCAGCAGATCGATCCCTTCCGGGGACAGCGCCACGTTGACCACCAGCGCCACCCGCCGACTTTCGGCGGTGGCCGCCACCCGGGCCGGGTGGTAGAAAGCACCGTGTTTTTCCAGGAAAATGTCGATTTCGCAGAAGGGCTTGCCGGCAGGCCAGTCTGGGTCCAGTACGCCTGCGGCAAGGCGGAGGGCCCGCCAATCGTTCCGGGAGAGGAACCTCGATACCGCTTGGAAATAATCACCGTAGGTAAAGTCGCCCGAAGCGGATGGCATCGTAACGCCCTGCCGGTTTCGGGGCAGATGCCGATCCCACTCGGTACCGCCGGGCAACACCGGATGGCGCCGGTCGGCAAGGAAAAACCGCACTGAGGGAACGGCGGCCGTCACGGGTGCTGTCTTGGGCCGGCCGCCGCCGTATTTCTGGTCAAGATGAGAAGGATCGCATCATGGACCAGCCCGGAACGATGCATTCAGGCGCCGCCGAGCCCCGCCAGGATGTCCTGGCGTATCTTGTCGGCCACGGCGTAGCCGTTTTCCTCCGCCAGCCGCATGTGCTCTTCAGCCTTGGAAAAATTGCCCTGTTCAAGATAAGCGATGGCCAGATTGTTATGGGCGACGGCAAAGGTCGGCTGCAGTTTGATCACCTTCAGGTTGGTGTCGATGCTCTCTTCCACCCGCCCGACCATCAGGTAGGCGTTGGCCAGAGTTGTCAAACCCTGGACAAAACGAAAGTTGAAATGAACCGCCTTTTCCAGCGCCGAGATGGCCTCCTCCACGTTTCCCCGTTGCAACTCCACGAAACCGATGTTGCCGTACCCCTCGGAAAACCCCGGGCGCGCCTTCACCGCCCGCCGGTTCCAGTCCAGACAGGCGTCCAGGTCTCCTTCGCGCAACCGCAGCCCGCCCAGTTGGGCGTAGGCCTCGGCCAAGGTGGGGCTGCAATCGATGGCCCGATAGAGTTCCTGCTCCGCCTCGGCGTATTGCTGCAGCCCCAGAAGGGCCACGGCGAGGTTAAAATGATTGGTGCCGCATTCCGAGTTTCCATCAAGGGCCTGTCGCAGCTCTGCGATCTTTTGGGCAGCATCCTTGAAACGCACTGTTTCATCAGTCATTTGCCATCCTTTTGGATCCGATTCGGAAGCCGGCCGAAACCGGCAGCAATTGGAAACGTTTTTGATATTATCGACTGTCCCGCCTGTCAACCCCCAATCCAGGGTGACCGGGGCCGGCGATGGCGCTTTTCTGTTGACGCCCCGGACGATTGTGACTTAGAAAATTGGAACCCTGATCAATAGGGGTATTCCCGTTTCACCGAATTATCAACCGATTTGTCTAACCCGGACCCGGCCTCGGTCCATTGAAGGGGGAAGCTATGCAACCAGGATGCTACACGGCGTTGATCACACCGTTTGCCGGCGGTGCCGTGGACGACGCCGGCCTTCGTCAGCTCGTGACCTTCCAGATCGAAAACGGCATCACCGGCCTGCTGGCGGTGGGCACCACCGGCGAAAGCCCCACCTTGACCTGGGAAGAGCACAACCGGGTCATCGCCATGGTGGCGGGCATGACCCGCGGCCGCTGTCTTTGCATTGCCGGCACTGGCAGCAACAACACCGCCGAGACCCTCGAGGGGACACGCTATGCCGTGGCGGCCGGGGCCGACGCCGTCCTGCTGGTGGACCCGTACTACAACGGTCCCAGTTCCCTGGAAATCCGTCGCGAATACGTGGCGCCGGTGGCCGAAGCCTTCCCCGACACCCATGTCATTCCCTACGTGATCCCCGGTCGCACCGGTGCCAAGCTTCTCCCCGAGGATCTGGCCCTGCTCCACCGGCAGTACCCCAACCTACACACGGTCAAGGAAGCCACCGGTGACTTGGCCAACATGCGCCGCACCCGGACCTGTTGCGGTCCGGATTTCGTCATCTTCTCCGGCGATGACGGCCTGACCTACGACATGATGAATGATCCGGCCATTGCCGCCGCCGGGGTCATCAGCGTCATCTCCAACATCGCCCCCGGGCCGTTGGGGCAGATGGTGGCGCACCTCGCCGCCGGTGAATTCGAGGAAGCCGCGTCCCTGCGTCACGCCCTCGATCCGCTGTTCAACCTGGTGACGGTGAAAACCACCGAGCAGACCCCCTTCGGCGACGTGGTCTGCCGAGCCCGCAATCCCCTGCCCATCAAGACCCTGATGACCGTCCTGGGCATGCCTTCGGGCGGCTGTCGGCGCCCCCTGGGACGCATGAGCGCCAAGGGCCTGGAGACGGTACTGGCCGCTGCCCGTCAGGTCCAGAAGCACAATCCGGAGATTTTCGCCCCTCTGGCGGCCTTTTTCAAAGTCGATATCAGCGCCCGGCTGCAAGACCCCGCCAACTGGCGCGGATTGACATACGACGCCTATTGAGGCCCGAAACGATGAGGAGGAAAAGGTATTTTGGGTGAAGGCGAAAATTGAGCGGAAGCGCCTGAAGCACCGGCGGCCCCTCGTTCCTGCTCCGACTGGAAGGGTTCATCAACTTCTTTAAAACTTTGAAAAAGACGGCCGTCGGAGATGATCCGGCGGCCGTCTTTGTTTTCAGGGTTTTCAGGCACCTTGATTGCGGTGTTGGGCGGCACCTTCCTTCATGGCGATTTTCTCTCCATTGGCCACCTGGAACAAGGTCCCTTTGATCCAACGCAGGCCGAAACGCAACAACGCCACGTCATCCTCCCGGATCTGGGAGACCGTATCGGGGTCCACATCGTAGCGATCGAAAAAGGAGCTTTCAAAAACAAAGCGACGGAACCGATCCACGTTGTAGCAGACCATGAAGAACAGCTCTTTGCTCTTCTCGGTGAGCTTGATGCTGTTGGGAAAAGACCTTTTGTGCACCAGGATGTCGGTCCAATCGGCGTTGATCCGGTCCCGCAAATCCACGCCCTGGTCCCGGCGCCACTCGTCCACGGTCCATTCACGTTCCGACTCGAATCCCTTGCAGTGGGGTTCATGAACAAAGAAGAAAAACCCCTCGTCATCGGCGCCTTCCTTATGCATCAACGATGCCATCCCGATGGGGTAGTAGCGGCAGGCCGTGGGCCGATCGGTGTACACCAGACACCCCTCATCACGCACGAAGGGGCAAGAGCGGGCCTCGTCGTCGAGCAGTCGTAGCGTCACCACCGGCAGATCGGTTTTTTCCATCATGTGCGGCTCTGTGTAAATCGCCAGGAACTGCTCGGAGTCCAGTTCCAACCGGTGTTTGAGCTGAATGATATCGTAGGGGGTCAGAATGATGTCGATTCCCCGGCAGCATTGGGTGAAGCAACTGACACCGGGGTGGCACTCGAACTTGAAGCGACTCTGGTATCCCAGTCGCACCGGGGGAATGACGGGACTATCGGCCTCGATGGGGTCTGTCATGGGACATCCTTTCCAGACAATGTAATTTTCGGCTTTTCATAATGGAGCCGACGCCGAATGTCAAACGGCGCCGCTTTCCCTTCTCGGTATCGGCCCCCATCAAAACATCGGTTTTTTGGACGATGCGAGATTTTTTATTTGACTCTATCGATAAATGAAGTATGGTAGCTTCCAATCATGAAAGGTGTGGCCTTGGAGGCACGCCGGCTCCACGCTAGAGGAAGACCATTTGCGAAAGTGGCACCTCGAGTTGGAACATGGGAACTATGAACGAAAGGAGGGTGTCCACATGGCAAATGGTGTTGTGAAATGGTTCAACGATCAGAAGGGCTATGGCTTCATCCAGCAGGAAGACGGACCGGATGTGTTCGTTCACCACTCGGGGATCAACATGGCCGGGTTCAAGAGCCTGAAAGAAGGTGACCAGGTTTCTTTTGACATCGAGCAGGGTCGCAAGGGGCCTGCCGCCGTCAACGTCACGGTTCTTTAGATCCAGTCGTTTCCATTTTGTTTAGAAAGGCGCTTCCGCTTCGGCTGGAGCGCCTTTTTTGTCTCCCCCGCCCCGTCAAGCGGCATCCCGGCGATCTCCCGTTGTTATCCCCTGATACTGACGGTGGCGACCGGCGATACAGACGGCGGCCATGGTTTCCACGGCGGTGATCAGCTCGGGCAGGGATATGGGCTGGTTGAATCCGCCCAAGTGCGGTCCAGTGGGCACGGCCAGGTCGCTCTCTCCCTGGTGCAGCGTTTCGATCTGTGACGGCGTAAATCCGCGTCGGCGCAAGAAGTCTTGGAACTCGGCACCTGTCATGGCGTTTTGGTCCGTCGCCCGCAACACCTCTTCCATGTGACGATCCACCCCCATCTCCTCGATCATCCGCCCGGCCAGCACCGAGGCATCCAGCGCCAGGGCGCCCTGGATGGGCTGGCCGACGAACCCCCGGTAGTATCCTCGATAAATCTCCTCGATGACCCGGATCAAAAGATCGGCATCGAACAGGTCCCGGGCATCCACCGGCTCACCGTCCGGCAGGTGGCCCACCCGTTGGCTATCGCGGGCGCGGAAATAGCTGCCCGCCACCAGGAGCAGGCTCAGGAAGTGATTGCCCAGATGGCGGTACAAATGCAGCGGCGGCCCGTTGAAGACCACGAGGTGCTCGAAGTCGCGCAACCCGGTGGGGCCCCAGTTGGGATAGGCGCAGGAGGCCAGCCAACGGTCGAGTCGACCGCCACGGAACCACTCGTAGCGGCCGGCATCCCGCCGACGATGGCGCTGAACCCGGTTGTGAAACAGGGGGATGGGGGCTTCATGGATAATCCCCGCCGCCGACAACGCACCGAACAGCAAAGCGGCGCGGCCCATGATTTCCACAAAGCGCTCCGGTTCCGGCCGCCGCCCGGCGACGGGATCGTTGGGATAGACAAAGTAATCCGCCGGCGCCAGGTAGGCGATGGCCCATCTTTC
>JAQVTF010000138.1 GCA_028700185.1 Desulfobacteraceae bacterium
TAAAATGAATAGCGGTTGAAGTGACTTGAATCGAGATGTTTCGGTGCGCAACGGCAAGCTGTTGACCGTTGCCGGGAAAAAGGATAAGGCCGGCAAGCGATAACCGATGACCGATATCCGCTAATCAGGAGGTTTTTCCTTTTATGAAAGACGAACGCGGCTTGTATTACTATCCCAACCTTGAAAACAAGCAGTTTCGCACCTACGTCCGCAAGGCGGAGGGAACCTATTGGTTTCGCCTGTACAACGCCCAGGATCCCGAACTGTGGAACCGACATGGGTGGGTGCCCTGGGAGGCGATCCAGCAGGCCGCCGCCATGTACCAAGGTCAAACCCTGGATCCGCACCGGGTCTACGATCTCAGCTTGGCCAAAGCGCTGGTGGAAGAATCTTCCTGATTTTTCAGCCCAGGCTGCAATGCCCGCCGCAGCCACAGCCGCATCCACCATCACAGTCGCAGCCGCCTGTAGCGGCGGCCATGGCTTTGACGATTTCCCGGGTTTCGGCTCGGGAGACGGCCGTCACCAGGGCTTCCATCACCAGAGGGCGGGTCCGGTCCATGAGGAGGGGCAGGGGCGGTTGAAGATGTTCGAAGGTTTCGACCACCTGCGCCGGATCGATTTCCAGGCGGACGCGGTCTCCCACCTGTTTTTCCATCAGCGCATACTCAAAAGGGGACAGGCCACCGCTGCCGACACCCACGATAAAGGTGTAGGGCTGTGACCGGCCGGGGTCGCCGCCGGCATCAACGTCCAGGTCCAGGCTGACCCGACAGAGAGGGGCAATGGGGATGGATGTCGTGTTCATTGGATTTCTGCTTTCGGTTTATAAATCTTCATCGTCGTTTTCATCCACGGCGTCGTCCTTGGATGAAGACGAGTCGCCATCGCCGTCCTCGTCTCCCGTTTCGAGGTTTTCCTCGACGAGCCGATGTTTGAAGATCTGAGTGTCTTCGGGAAATTCCACCTTGAGCGTCGCCACCACCTGGCGGACTAGGCGATCACCACCCAGTTTGAGATAGATGAGCAATTTTTGCAGAACTTCCGGGTTTTCCCGGATTTCCAGGGGAAGTTGGCGCTTCATGCGCTGAAACATTCCCAACCGGTCTTCCGGAATGTCGAGCTTTATGGTCATGGTGGTCTCCATCCGCTCCTTTTGCGATTCCGATTCAAAAACGACTTCATAATAAGCCATGGTGGCAAAATGTAAAGTGGTTTGAATCTGGCAAAAACAGCCCTGCGAAGCATTCCCGGCCACGGGCACCGTTGATTTTCAATCCCACAGGAAATATAGTGCAGCGGCTTGACGGCGGCGGGAAAAGGGGACGGCTGCCGTGAATACCGCCCCGCCAACCGATGGCGGGCGAAAAAAGGCCGGCGTTGCCGGTGGGGATGGATGGGATGATCGTCGAGTGGCTGTCGAATCCGATTGTCTGGGCCGCGGGTCTGAGTTTTTGCATCGGTGCCTTCGGTTATGTGCTCTTCGGTCGGATGCTGTGGCCCTTGTGGCGTTACCGGCGGATCAAGGGGCGCATCAAACGGGTTTTGGACACCGTCGGCGGCGAGATGACGCAACAGCGCATCGCATTGCGCGAATGTGCCGGGGCTTTGACGGTTTGCCACAACGACAGGTTGCCGTACTGGTATCGCCTGGTGTTGCAAAATCGCGGCGAATCGCCTCTGGAGGCCGCCGGGCACCTGATGACGCTGGCCAACGTGAAGCGGCCGCAGGACGCGAAACGCCGGATGGACGCGGTGCGCCGGGCGCTGGGACTGACCGCGGCAGTGGAGAAGCGATGAAAACATTCGAAGCCCTTTTTGGGGAGCTCCGGGAAAAAGTGGCCCACCAAGCCCCGGACTCCGGAACGGTGAAGGCGGTGGCGGCGGGGAGGCACGCCATCGGCAAGAAGATTCTCGAGGAGGCGGGGGAAGTTTGGCTGGCGGCCGAGCATGAGGGGAAAGATCGAACCGCCGAAGAGATCTCCCAGTTGCTCTACCATGTGCAGGTCATGATGATTGCCTGCGATTTGACCCTCGACGATGTCTATCGACACCTGTAGCGGATCCGTTCAGGCACTCATGGGCGGGCCGAGTGCCCGGGTGTCACTTTCCCGGTGAGGTATTCATGCTCCAAGTTGCACTGCCCAACAAGGGCGGACTTTCCGAAGAGGCGGTGGCCCTGGTCCGCGAGGCCGGTTATACCTGTCGACGCTACGGCCGGGAACTGATGGTGAGGGATGCGGAATCGGGGGTGGATTTCGTTTTCCTGCGGCCGCGGGACATTGCCATCTACGTGGGCAGTGGGGTCCTGGCCCTGGGGATTACCGGTCGCGACCTGGCGCAGGACAGCGGGGCCACCGTCACCGAGTTGCTCTCCCTGGGATTCGGCCGCTCGACCTTCTGTTACGCCGTGCCCCGGGACAGCGGTCTCGATGTGACCGACTTGGCCGGCCGGCGCATCGCCACCTCCTATCCCCGTCTGGTCAAGGCGGACCTGAACCGGCGGGGATTGATGGCCGAGGTGGTGCGTCTGGACGGGGCGGTGGAAATCTCGGTGCGGCTGGGGGTGGCCGATGCCATCGCCGACGTGGTTCAGTCCGGCCGGACCCTGCATGAAGCCGGCCTCGTGACCATCGGTGATCCTTTGGTGCGCAGTGAGGCCGTGGTGCTGGCCCGCCCTGGGGAAATCCTCGATGACCCCGATGCCCGGACCCTCCTCGACCGCTTGCAGGGCATTGTCACCGCCCGGGAATACGTCATGGTGGAATACGATGTGCCCGAAACGGCGCTGAATGCCGCCTGTGCCATCACGCCGGGAATCGAGTCGCCCACCGTGGCCCCCCTGAGCCGCGAGGGGTGGATGGCGGTGAAGGCCATGACCCCTCGCCGCCAGGTCAACCGCATCATGGACCGCTTGGCCGCCGCCGGCGCCAAGGGGATCATCGTCACCGAGATCCGTACCTGCCGGTTGTAGGCCTGAACGAGGCGGCCGATCCGTCTTTTGCCATCTCCTCGAAGACATGGACTAGGGGGTCGGTGGCGCCACCTCGTAATGCACGGTGACCCGGTCGGCGGCGCCCGGGGCGATGCCCGTCGTTCCTTCCGGCAGCACCAGGCCAATGGCCAGGCTTCCGGAGGATTCGATGCCGGTGGTGGAGACCTTCTCCGTGTAGATGGTCGCGATAGCAGAAAGATCGCTGCGGCTGCCCACCACCCGGGTTCGTGGCGGATCCACTTCCACCGATACGATGCGCAGATCCTTGGGCAAGGGGCCCACCCAGTCTACCTGGATGGGAAGTGACTTCTCCCCCACCATGTCCAGGGTGATTTCCACGGTCGTTGGCGTCATTTTTTTCAGCCCGATCCCCGGCGGCAGACGGACCATGTCCGGGGTCAACACGATGGAATGCGCGCCGGCCCCCATCTTTTCCAAAACGACTTGAACCTTGACCTGTTCCGGGCGCAGCGCCCGGATCAGCGGTCCCGATCCGCTGAGATCCAGACGTACGGCCCCCGCCGAGGTCTCGACGATTTCCATGCCGGCGCTACGCTTGAGATACTCGATGGGGATTTCCAGGCTGGTGAGGGTTTCCTCGCCCCGGGAAAAGGAAAACCATACCCCCACCACCAGGATCAGGCAAATCAGGCCCGCCACGGCGTAGTCGATGCGTTCGTCGCGGGGGGGTTCTCCAGGGGCGCTCTGGCCGGTGTGCTCGGCAAGCATCCGGGCCAGGGAAAGATTGTCCTCGATGGGCACGAGGCGGCCGCTTCGGGCCGCGACGACCCGTCCGGTTTCTTCGGACACAACGATCACCAGCGAGTCGCTCTGCTCGGTGAGGCCGGCGGCAGCCCGGTGCCGCGTCCCGTAATGGGACGGCAGATCCTCGCGCCGGGACAGGGGCAGGATGGCCCCCACCTGGGCGATGCGGTCTCCATTGAGGACCGCCGCCCCGTCGTGAACCGGATTGTCCGGCCAGAAGATGCTCACCAGCATTTCCCGGCTGATCCGCGCGTCCACCGGAATCCCGTTTTGAAAAATGTCCCCCAGGTCCTTTTCCCCGGGAATGACCATCAGGGCGCCGATGCGCCGGCGCGCCAGTTCATAGACGGCGGCGGTGATGGCTTCGATGGGGGTCTGGACGCTGTGGCGGGGAAATCCCCAGAGAATCGAGCGGAGGCTGCGGGCCTGGAAAACGCTTCGGATTTCGTTGCGAAAGACGATGATGATGATCAGGGCGCCGGCGGCAATGATGCCCTGGATCACCCAACTGGTGAGGATCAGGCCGAGTCGGCCGGACAACAGTTGCGCGATCCACAGCAGGGCCAGGCCGGTGAGCACCCGGACCATGACGGTGCCGCGGAACAGCACGTAGAGACGAAAAAGGATGTAGCTGTTGAGCAGGAGATCGACGATGTCCTGCCAACGGAGGCTTGCCAGAAAAAAAGCGATGGTTTTCATACCGCGTTACTCAACCACGCTGAAACGTCGGAGGGCCATGATTTTTCCATCCGCATCGGTGATTTCCACCCGCCAGGGGCCGGCGTCACCGGGGCGGAGCTGAATTCGGCTGAAGCTCGACCACCGCGGCGGCCTGAGCCGCAACCGTACCCGTGCGCTGGGTTCATCGCGAAAATACCACTGATGATAGATCAGGGTTTCTTCCGGCACCGGGTCGAAAGCGGTAAAACAGGCCACTTCTCCCAAATCGAGGGGAAAGACCACCGCTGGGTTCTTGGGGGCGAGGTTTTCCACCTGCTCGCAGACGATGGCCTGGACCAGGGTCAGAGGGGCGGGGTCCACCGTTGCATCGGCCGACTCGGCACCGGTGCTGGCAACAAGCGCCGTCGTGCCGATGACGGCGAGGATGAAATAGGCGATGATTCGCATCCGCATGGTCTTTATCCCATTTCTTCTGGCCGGTCTCCGTTTTTTACCGCTGGTCCGATTTTCTTTTTAGCATAGCGTTGTCGGCGGTAAAAGAAAATGCCGGAGGCGATGGCAGGGGTCATGAATTCAACCGTCGCCACAGGGAAAAGGCCCTTGACGGATCCCCGCTGAGCAGCGTCGCGCAGGCCAGGAGGCGCCGGGTGGCGGGACTGTCGCGTTTGGCGGCCGCCTCCCGGGCGTGGGTGTACATGGCACCGAAATCGCCCCGGGAAAAGGCCTCCACGGCAGCCTGGTAATGGCTCCGGGCCGCCGTTTCGATTTGGATGAGGCGGGTCAGGTCCGCGCCGCAGCGCCGGCATGATTCGCCGTCCTTCAGATTGGCGCGGCAGACCGGGCAGCGTTTCACGGCATCATCCTTCCAGGTAGAACAGGGCGTCGTCCAGTTCGGAGCGAAGTGCTTCGGCGTCCGCTGTTCGGTTTTCCCGCAACGCTTCCCGGATGTCTTCCATCAGGTCCACGATCTCGTTGCGGTTGTCTTCATCCAGATCCGCCAGCAGCGTCTCGGCTCGGTGAAAAAGAGCCGCATAGGTTTCCGGAATTTCCTCCATCGACGCTTCGGTGAGGTCGTCGTCGAGGGTTGAATCCGCCGCCGGTGACCAGAGCTCGGCAATCCGGTGGCGGGTTTCGGTCAATTGGTCATCTGAAAAGCGCGAAATGGCGTTTTCTATGGTGGCGTCGATGGTTTTCCCGCTTTTTTTCTCCAGCGCGCGGATCTTGAGGATACCGTTGAGATCCAGATCGAACTGCAAGATGATTTCGCTTCCCGCCGGTGCGGGCGTCAGTTCAAAGATGTAGTTGCCCAGTCGCACATTGTCCTCGGCCTCGGGATGTTCGCCCTGATAAACACGTACGTCCACGGCTTTCTGATGGTCCTGTACGGTGTAAAACAGTTCGCTGCGGGTGGCCGGCAGTTTGGTGTTGCGCCGGATCAGGGGAACGAACATGGTGGCCGTCGGGACCCCGTCGATTTCACCGATGGCCGACGTGCCGAAGGTGTAAGGGGTGATGTCCACCAACACGCCGGATCCTTCCAGGCCCATTTCCCGGGCGGCCTGGATTCCGGCGCCCATGGCGACGCAAAGATCCGGATCGATGTGGCTCCGGGGCTGTTTGTTGAATTTTTCTTCCAGCATCCGCTCGATCATGGGAATCCGTGTCGAACCGCCCACCAGAATGATATCGTCGATGGCGGACGGAAGCATTTGGGCGTCCTTCAAGGCGCGGTTGACCGCCTCCATGGTGCGCCTCAAATCCGGTTCAATCATGGCTTCGAAGGTTTCCCGGTCCAGTTCCATGCCAAGATGAACATCTCTGTCGTCGCTGCGACAGAGGTGGTCCTCCTCCACCATGGCAAAGGGGGCGGTGGAAAGGGTGATCTTGGCCTTTTCCGCCGCCATTTTAAGTCTGGCAAGCAGCTGCGGTGTTTCCTTCAGAGTTCCTTTGGTCTCCTTTTTCAGGTGTTCCAGCAGGTGGCCGACGATGCGCCGATCAAAATCGTCGCCTCCCAACCGGTTGTCGCCAGTGCTGGATAAGACCTCCACCACCGCCTCCTCGATGCGCACAATGGACACATCGAAGGTGCCGCCGCCGAGATCGTAGACCAGAATGCGTCGGTTTTCCGGATTGTTGCTTTCATAGGCGAGGGCCGCCGCCGTGGGTTCGTTGATGATCCGCACCACTTCAAGGCCGGCGATTTCTCCAGCCTCCCGGGTCGCCTGGCGCTGGGTGTCGGTGAAGTAGGCCGGCACCGTGATCACCGCCTTGTTCACCGGTTTTCCGATGTGGCGCTGGGCTCTTTCCCGGAGCGCCTTGAGGATAAAGGCCGAAATTTCCCGGGGGGTGAAGCGGTGGTCGCCCAGGGCGACCTGTTCGTTGGTGCCCATCTTCCGTTTGATGGACATGACCGTTCGCTCCGGAGCGGCCACGGCCTGGTTGCGGGCCTCCGTGCCGACGATGACGGCACCATCGCCATTGAGGCCGACACAGGACGGCACGATCCCGTTGTCCGATTCACAAATGACGGTCACCTGGCCGTCGGTGACGAAAGCCACCTCGCTGTTGGTCGTGCCCAGATCGATACCGATGATCGGTTCCATTCAGTTCTCCGTTATTGACCAGTGGTCATGGGTCTTCAGTCATTGGGGACGGGTCATTGGCGGGGTTTTCAGGAAAGCGCCTTGTTGATGATCACTTTTGCGCTGCGAAGCACGGTTCCATGGCGAATGAAACCACCGGCCACTTCCTCCAGGACATCGCCCTCCGCGGCCTCCGGCGACCAACGACGGTCCACGGCCGCCATCAGGACTGGATCGAAGGGGCGCCCGACGGTTTCCAACGGTTGAATGTCCAGGTGCGCCAAGGCGCGGTCGAACCGGCGCAACGCCAATTCGTAACCTTCGACGATGCCGTTGATTCCCTTGGGGGGACGCCGGAACACCCCCTTGACCGATGCGACGCGGCGACTGGCCGCCAGACCTCGTTGCAGGGCGTCCCGGACGTCGAAAAAAACGGATGCGGTGCGCTTCTCGCAGGCTTGGCGGATATTTTCCTCCAGCCGATCCAGCCCTTCAAGACG